>JAAZDN010000053.1 GCA_012512805.1 Erysipelothrix sp.
ATTAGTTTTGTTGACATAAAAAACCTCCTATTTGAATTATAACGGCTTATTTCATGAATGTCAATAACAATTTATTGTTTTACGATATATTGTGTAAATGTAGATAATCTGATCACTATCAAAATGAAAGGGCAAAAAAGAGATTACGTTTCCATCTTTAAGTGTGAATGAAATAGATTGATTAATCTGAAAATGAGAGTATAATTATAACGTTTCTAAGAGTTTTAATATGAAAGAAGATGAATTAGTGAAGTCTAATAAGAAGTTTACAAAGGAAGAAATCTTTTGCCTCTCGTGGTTGCATATTAAAATCAAGGGACCGATTTAAATACTGACCGGTTAATGTGTCGGATTTAAGTATATTTTCATAAGTTCCCTCAAAGGTGATTTGTCCTCCGTGATTTCCGGCTAAGGGTCCTACGTCAATAATGTGGTCCGCAACCGCAATGACATCAGGGTCATGTTCAACGACAAGGATCGTATTGCCCTTATCTCTTAACTTTTTCAACATCTTATTTAAGTTTAAAACATCACGGGGATGTAGTCCTGTGCTTGGCTCATCAAAGATGTATAGAACATTATTCAAACTACTGTTTAAGTATTGAACAACCTTAATCCGTTGAGACTCTCCACCCGATAGGGTTGTCGTAGCCCGAGATAAACTCAAATAATCGAGATTCATATCAATAAGATTTGTCAGTCGTTTACTGATTTCATCGGTAATCGGTTGAACTTCTTCAATATGAATACTTTGAATAAAAGTTAGTAAATCACTCAGTTCCATGTTTACGGCCTCATCAATGTTAACACCATTGATACTACTGCTTAAGGATTGTGGATTGAGTCGTTTTCCGTGACAGTGATCACAGGGCTCTAAGGTTGTGAACATTTCAAGTTTCGCCTGTGTTGATTCTGAATGTTGGCTTAAGTCACGATCAATATAGAGGCGTCTAAACTTAACGATAACACCTTCATAATCAGTCGTGAAGCTTCCATCCTTATAGGGAACCACAACCTTACCACCATCTCTATATAAGAGTTTATCTAAAAGATCTTCAGGATACTGATCAAGTGGTAGATCTTTATCAAAGAAATTAGACTCCACAAAACTGTTATAGTACCAGGTTCCTTGTTTAAAGCCAGGAAAAATAATGGCTCCATCATTTAACGATTTACTCATATCAATGATTAAGTCAAAGTTTGGAGCAACGACAGTCCCTAAACCTGAACAGTGAAGACACATTCCTTCTGGATCATTGAATGAATAGGCATTGGCATAGCCAACAAAGGGTGTCGCAGCGCGTGAATAAAGTAGTCTTAAATATGTCTAAATATCAGTACGTGTTCCAAGTGTAGAACGTGCATTACCCCCAAGGCGTTTTTGATCAACGATAAAGGCAGGTGAAAGATTCTCAATACTATCAACGTCAGGTGTTGGATACTTTGGAAGATAATTTTGAACAAAGGCACTGTACGTTTGATTCATTTGACGAGTAGCCTCACTCGCAATCGTATCGAAGACAATACTCGATTTTCCAGAACCGGATAAGCCTGTAAAAATAGTAATTTTTTGCTTTGGAATTTCTAAGTCAATATTCTTAAGATTATTCTGACGCATTCCTTTAAGAATGATTGTATGTTGATGTTGCATAAGTTCCTCACTTTCTCATAAATAAAACTATGTTTTCTTACTATGATAATCATAACCTAATTTTAAAAAATATAGGTTATGGGCGCATCTTTATTTACGATAACGTACATTTAATATAATGTAAAGATATGACGCTGTTATAGGCACTACAATTGACTTTAAACCGGTTACATTTTAAGATGAAGAGGATTAAATGCAGAGAAGGGGAAGTTAAGTATGCTTAAAAATATTATTAGTGATTCACAACGTTTATTTGTGGGTAAAGATGTTCCAAGTGAGTATTTACATGATCAGTATGTTGGTGATTTAAAACCATTATATGCGGTTGCACTACCATTAACTCATGATGAAGTTGTGGGGTTAGTAGAATTTGCGATTGCTGAAGACTTAAAGATTATTGTTCGCGGTGCAGGAACAGGCGTTGCGGGAGCTCAAGTTCCAATTGATGGAAATGAGTTGATCATTGATGTCAAACTGATGAATAAGATTGTGGATCTTGATGAAGAGACCTTTACCTTAACCGTAGAGCCAGGGGCGCTCATTGGTGATATCCATGAATACGTTCAATCACGTGGTTATTTCTACCCACCAGATCCAGCGTCTAAGCACTCATCAATTGGTGGAAATGTCGCAACGAATGCTGGAGGATTACGGGCTGTGAAATACGGTGTCACCCGTGATTATGTGAAACAATTAAAAGTTGTCCTTCCAACAGCTGAAGTGTTAGAACTTGGAAGTCTAAATATTAAGAGTAGTTCAGGATACAATTTACTTCATCTCTTTGTTGGATCAGAAGGTACTCTAGGTATTACAACTGAAATTAAACTAAAAGTCATTCCACTTCCAAAGCATACGTACAGTATGATAATGGCCTTTGATGATGTCTTTAAGGCAACGGATGCCACACTTCAATTATTAAAAGGTGGTGCAAAACCATCTGAAATAGAATTGTTTGAAAAAGATGCAGCTTATTATGCAACAGAGCTTTTAAAATATGATCTGCCAACAACTAAAGGTGAGGCCTATCTTTTAGTTGAAATTGATGGAGATGATCCACAGGATCTTGAACTCCGCTTAAAGATGATGGAAGAAGATGTTAAAGATCTTGCCTTAGAAACGATAGGTTTAGTTGATCATGATGAAAAACTTCGCGTGAAGAAAATTCGTGATAATATTTTAGTTGGATTGATGGAATTTACGAAGTTTGAAATGTTGGATGAGGTCGTCCCAATTAATAAATTCGCAACACTCATTGCCTATACAAAAGAGTTATCTGTAAAACATGGACTTGATGTTCTAAACTTTGGCCATGCTGGTGATGGTAATGTTCATACGATCTTAATGCAACATGAGCTTGATGATCAAACGTGGCTCTTAAAACGTAAGGCTTTACTTGATGATCTGTATGCCAAGGTAAGTGAGCTTGGTGGATTACCATCCGCTGAACATGGTATTGGTACAGTGAAAAAAGCGTACCTTGAAAAAATGATTCCAGAAGTGAACCTTAAAACAATGCGTGCGATCAAAGCTGTCTTTGATCCAGAAGGACGCTTAAATCCAGGAAAAGTAATATAAAGAAAACAACATCACAAATTAATGTGATGTTGTTTTAATGATTAAAGCGTGTGTTTTCAGTTTGCCATTTCTTTAGATTAACGACGGACCAGAAACCATAAATACCAAATGTAATGACTGTTAAAACGTTCCATAACATCCATTTCCAAAATAGATTCGATGCTTCGCCAACAAATTGGAGTCGTTGTCCATTAATGACGGTATGTTTTGCTTCCCATTCCCAAATGATACATAGGGCCCATGGTGTTGCGATTCCCAATGTTATTGCTGAAATGAGTCCAGCTGCTAATCGATATAATGTGTTATGTAGTACACTTCCATCAAAATATGATTGTTGCATAATATTACCTCCTTTGTGTACAACTATTATACAACTTATAGTATTCTATACATACAATAGTAATGAATATTAACTATTATAAGGGTGTTATTACTATTAAAATTATCTAAATCGTGAAATATTGGTGACATTGTGTAAAAGTGTGTCTATTTGTCAAAAGAGACTGCCACTTTATTGATTATCTTGCTATAATTTATATATA
Organism: Erysipelothrix sp.; assembly: GCA_012512805.1. Lineage (GTDB taxonomy): Bacteria > Bacillota_I > Bacilli_A > Erysipelotrichales > Erysipelotrichaceae > JAAZDN01. The sequence goes on from JAAZDN010000053.1 coordinate 3,769, forward strand.
GATAGTTTGAAGGGGGAATAGGTTATGGAATTTTTCTATCAGAGGGATGCGAAACTCCAGAATCACTTGTACCATGAAGGTACATTGTATGACAGTTATGATTTTTTAGGTGCCCATCAGCTTAAGGTTGATGATCGCAGTGCGACTGCGTTCACTGTATATGCACCACATGCTAAAGCCGTATTTCTCATGGGCGACTTCAATAATTATGATCATCATAATTTAGAAATGAAGCGTATGGAAGAGAGCGGCTTTTTTAATATCGTTGTCTTTGATGTTAAAGAGGAAGATACGTATAAGTATCGTATTATTACGCAGGATGATCAAGAGCGTATTAAGGCGGACCCTTATGCGAGTTATGCGGAAGTCAGACCGAATTCAGCGTCAAAGGTCTTTGATTTAAATGGATACACATGGAAGGATCAGGCGTGGCAAAAAAAGCTATTAACATATAATACGTATACATCTCCAATGTCAATTTATGAGGTGAACCTGACATCATGGATGTATGATAAAAATAATGAGTTGCTGACGTATCGTGAACTTGCAAATAAGCTAGTGGCCTATGTTAAAAAAATGAACTTTACCCATGTTGAACTGATGCCAATTATGGAACATCCCTTCGATGGATCATGGGGTTATCAGTTAACGGGTTTCTTTGCTCCTACGAGTCGGTTTGGAAATCCACATGATTTTATGTATTTAATTGATACATTCCATCAGAATAACATTGGGGTTATTCTTGATTTTGTACCGGTACATTTTTGTAAGGATGATCATGGACTCGCAAGATTTGATGGCAGCGCACTTTTTGAACATGAAGATGTCAAACGCGCAAACAATGAAGGTTGGGGAACACTTCATTTTGACTATAGTAAAAAGTTCGTCCACAGTTTCTTAATTTCAAATGCTTTGTACTGGCTCGATAAATTCCATATTGATGGACTTCGCATTGATGCAGTTGCGAACATGCTTTACTTAGATTTCGCAGGAAATGACGTTAAAAATGAATACGGTGGAAATGAAAACTTAGATGCCATTCAATTCATTAAATCCTTAAATAAAGTGGTTAAAGAACGCTATCCAAAGGCGCTGATGATTGCGGAAGACAGTACGAGCTGGAACGATGTCACAACCGATGTGGACCATAGTTTAGGATTTACATACAAGTGGAATATGGGATACATGCACGATACACTCAAATACATGGAACTGGATCCTTTATTTAGAAAAGGCAATCATCATCATTTAACGTTTGGAATCATGTATGCCTTTAATGAACATTTTATTCTTCCCTTTAGTCATGATGAAGTGGTTCATGGTAAGAAGAGTTTACTGGATAAAATGCCAGGAGACTATGTTCAGAAATTTGCGAGCCTCCGCTTGCTCTTATCATACATGTACATGTATCCAGGCAAAAAACTGCTCTTTATGGGAAGTGAGTTTGGACAGTTTATTGAATGGGATGAATTTGATCAACTCGATTGGTTCTTACTCGAATATCCATCGCATTTAAAAATGCAAAACTTTGTTAAGGAATTAAATAAACTGTATCAAAGTGAGCCATCCTTGTATGAAAATGATCATACATATGAGGGCTTTGATTGGATTCAACATACGAATCATGATGAAAGTATCATTAGTTTTAAACGCATCTCAAAGGATGAAGAGATCATTGCGATCTTTAACTTTACACCCGTAGATCGTCTTCAATATCCCATTGGTCTTGATGATGCGGGAAGTTATCAAACACTTTTACACAGTGATCACCAACGCTATGGTGGTAGTGTCGCTCGTGTTAAAACATACAAAACAATGCCTAAAGAATATGAAGAAAAACCAAATCGCTTAGAGGTAGACTTACCTGGATTATCCGCAGTCATCTTAAAGAAAAGGAGTGAATAGTGTGGAAAATAAAGTAGTTGCGATGTTGCTTGCTGGGGGAGCAGGCTCACGATTAAAGGCCTTAACCGCTAATATTGCGAAGCCGGCCGTAGAATTTGGTGGAAAGTACCGTATTATTGATTACGCACTAAGTAATGCCACAAACTCAGGCATTGAGAATATTGGGATTCTCACACAATACAAACCATCTGAGCTCAATGCGCATATTGGAATTGGAGCACCATGGGACTTTGACCGTAACGTTGGAGGACTTCGTATTTTACCACCGTACATGAATGAAGATGGTGGACGTTGGTATATGGGAACTGCCAATGCCATTTATGAAAATATCGACTTTATTGAAAACTTAAAACCCGATCATGTTGTGATCTTATCCGGGGATCATATTTATAAGATGAACTACATGAAAATGGTCGACTACCATGTTGAACAACATGCTGATGTTACAATCGCAACAATGGAAGTACCATGGGAAGAAACCTTCAGATTTGGAATCATCAATACGAATGAAGATCAAAGTATTTATGAATTTGATGAAAAACCAGTGAACGCCAAAAATAACTTGGCATCAATGGGAATCTACGTCTTTAACTGGGAAAAACTAAAAGAATATTTAATCATTGATCATCTTGATCCAAACACAGACAATGACTTTGGAAAGAACGTACTTCCACGTATGTTAAATGATGGAAATAAAATGTTTGCCTACCAGTTTAAAGGCTACTGGAAGGATGTAGGAACGATCGATAGTTATTGGGAAGCAAATATGGATCTGCTTGATCGTACAAATGAATTGGATATGTATGATAAGAAATGGCGCATTTTCACGAATAACCTAAACCTACCACCACAATACATTAGTAAGGATGCGAAGGTTAATAACAGCTTAATTAATGAGGGCTGTATTGTCTTTGGTGAAGTCAACAACAGTGTACTCTCATCAAAGATTACGATTGAAGCGGGTGCGAAAGTGTCAAACAGTGTTATTCTTTCAAACTGTACTATTAAGGCCGGAGCACACATTAATAACGCCGTCATTCTTCAAGATACAACGATTGAAGAAGATGTTGAAATTGGACTAGCAAATGATGGTATTTACTTAGTGACAAACAATTCAGTCATGAAGGAGGAAGCATAATGCTAAACAATTGTATTGGTATCATTAATATTACGACGAAGTCAGATAGTTTCTCAACACTTACCGAAGCACGTCCAGCCTTTATGTTACCTTTTGCGGGACGTTATCGTATTATTGACTTTCCACTATCAAACTTAATTAAACACCATGTGGCTCGTGTTGCAGTGTATACGGGTCCAAAAGTTGGATCGGTAATGGACCATATTCAAACAGGAAAACCATGGGGACTTGATCGTCGCCGTAATGGGATTCATATTTATACACCACACTTTAAAAATCTAGATGTCACCAATGAAATTAAAGAATACTACCTCACCTTAGACTTTTATAATAAGTCTAATGAAGATAATATTATTTTCATGACGCATAATAAAGTATCACAGGTTGACCTTTCTAAAGCATATACCGCATTTGTTGAAAGTGATGTGGATGTGATGTTTATGTATACAGATGTTGAAAACAGTGAATACCTTAATGAAAGTGAACACATTGTCTTAGATGATCAAAATAACTTTGTGAACATTGGACTGAATGTTGGTAAGAATGATCGAATCAATCTCTTTAATGGATCCTTCTTTATGAAGAAGTCAGCATTCATCAATACGATCATTGATGCAAGTGTTGTTGGTGTTGAAAAGACGCTCATTGAGGCCATTTTGAATCGACGTCAATCGCTAAAAATCTCAACATTTAAGAGTGAATCATACATTGAAGACATTAAAAACTTAAAGAACTACTATGCTGCAAGTATGAACCTACTTGAAAGTAAGAACTTCCAACAGTTATTTTATGAAGGTGGACAAGTGTACACAAAAACAAAGGATGAACCACCAACGTTCTACTGTCCACAATCTAAGGTTGAAAACTCACTCATCGCAAATGGCTGTGTCATCGAGGGTGAAGTCATCAATTCAATTATCTTTAGAGGAGTTAAGGTAGAGGCTGGAGCCGTCATTAAAGATTCAATCGTCATGCAAAAAACCTATGTAAAAAAAGGTGCGCTCATTGAGAAATCAGTCCTTGATAAGGCGGTTGTCATTGATGAAGATGTCGTCATTATTGGAACAAAATCTGATCCTTATATCGTTGGGAAGCATAAGACGATTAGAAAGGATCGCAGATGAAAATATTATATGTAGCGGCAGAGGTTGTTCCCTTTGCGAAAACTGGAGGACTAGCGGATGTTGCGAGCAGTCTTCCACTTAAACTTGCAGAGCTGGGCCATGATATTCGTGTCGTCATGCCAATGCACCGTCAAATTATTGAAAAATATAAACATGAGATGGACTATGTTAAGGCCTACTATGTTGATTTAAATTGGCGGCGTCAACATGTTGGATTATTTCAACTTGAAAAAAATGGTGTTATCTACTACTTCTTAGATAATGAGTACTATTTTAACCGTAATTATTTATATGGAGAATTTGATGATGGTGAACGCTATGCCTACTTTAATAAGGCGGTTGTTCGACTCTTAAAAGAAATTGATTTTAAGGCCGACGTCGTCCATTCAAACGACTGGCACAGTGGCTTAGTCAATCTATTCCTCTATGAATTTGCAAAAGGGGACACCTTCTATCAAACAATCAAAAAAGTATTTACCATCCACAACTTAAAATATCAAGGTGTCTTTCCACCTGAAGTTCTAGGAGAAGTCATGGGTGTTTCCTATGAATACTTTAATGATGATAGTATTAAGTACTATGATAACATCAACTTTATGAAGGCAGGGATCGTCTACAGTGATCGTGTCAATACTGTCTCCAAATCGTATGCTGAAGAAATAAAATATCCGTACTTTGGAGAAGGTTTGGATGGGATTCTTAATAAGCATGCATACAAACTTTCAGGAATTATTAATGGAATTGATAATGATCATTACAATCCAGAAACAGATCCAACGATTTATAAAAACTACAGTTTAAAAACAATTGAAGATAAGGTTGAAAATAAGCTCAAACTTCAAGCAGACTTAAGCTTGCCGATTGATGCTAACATTCCAATGATTGGCTTGGTCAGTCGTTTCAGTGATATGAAGGGACTCGATCTCATTGCACATATTTTAGAAACCTTACTTCAACATGAGGTCCAACTTGTGATCTTAGGTACGGGAGAAGCGCGCTATGAAGAAATGTTTAAACACTTTGCATGGCGTTATCCAAAGAAATTATCAGCGAATATTTTCTTCAGTAATGAGCTTGCGAATAAAATCTATGCCGCCTCAGACTTCTTCCTCATGCCTTCAAACAGTGAACCATGTGGGCTTTCACAACTCATTTCACTTCGATATGGAACACTTCCGATTGTTCGTGAGGTTGGTGGCTTAAAAGATACGATCATTCCATTTAACCAATATACACATGAAGGAAATGGTTTCTCATTTAGTAACTATAATGCTTATGAACTCTTAGAAACAGTTTTTATGGCGCTTGATGTTTATGAACATAAACCAGAAGCCATGAAACAATTAATACAAAATGCAATGCTGAGTGATCACAGTTGGGATCAATCCGTGCAAGACTATTTGAAACTCTATACAGAATGAAGGTTACTATGAAAGATTTTGAAACACGATTAAAAGAAACGATACATAAAACAGCGAAGATGGGATTTTCAGAAGTCGATGCTGAAGACATTTACCGTGCTCTGGGTGTCATCATCCAAGAAGAAATTGGTGAAGATTGGACAAAGACCCATCTTTTGCAACAAGAATTAAACAGTAAACGCATGTACTATTTATCCATGGAATTTTTAACAGGCAAGTTTATGGAAAAACATCTTCATTACTTGGGTATTTTTCCTGAGGTTGAAGCAACAATTAATAAACTTGGCTATTCTTTATCCGAAATCTTGGCCTATGAAAATGAACCAGGACTTGGAAATGGTGGACTCGGGCGTTTGGCTGTTGCCTTTTTAGATTCACTGGCATCACTGCGACTTCCAGGTCATGGCTATGGACTACGCTATGAAAAAGGACTCTTTAGACAAAAGATCATCAACAATGAACAAGTTGAAACGGCGGATGATTGGTTAAGTGACAGTGATCATCTTCAATACAAACGCGATGATGCTATTTATGAGGTAAAACTAGGTGGGCATGTTGAAACGGTTTATAATGATGGAAAACTAAACTTTAAACATATTAACTATGAATCGATCAAGGCTGAAGCCTATGATATTCCAATTGTTGGCTATCAAAATCAAATGGTAAATAATCTACGCCTATGGAAGGCCTCCAGTTATGAGGGCATCGATATTAATGAGTTTTCACGTGGAAACATTAATGGAGCCTTTAATCGCATGAATCGGGCAAGTGCGATTACCCAATTTCTCTATCCAAATGATTCTAACTATGAAGGACGTAAACTACGTTTAGAACAAGAATACTTTTTAGTCAGTGCAAGCCTTCAAGATATTGTCAAAAAATATTTGAAAAAAGGACTTCCATTTAGTGAGTTCTATAATCATATTGTCATTCATACAAACGATACACATCCTGCCTTAGCCATTCCAGAATTAATGCGCATTCTTATTGATGAGCACCACTTAGAATGGGATGAGAGCTTTGAAATTGTTCGTAAGAGTTTTGCCTTTACTAACCATACGATCTTAAGTGAGGCAATGGAAACATGGGACATTAACTTGTTTGTTGCGACCATACCCCGAATCTATCAAATCATTGAAGAAATCAACCGTAAGTTTATGGATTATTTACGCTATGAACGTCATATTGAAGATCATAATTTACTCAACCGTTTGAACATTATTTGGGATAATCAGGTGCGGATGGTCAACCTATCCATCGTTGGATCATTTAGTGTAAATGGCGTTGCGAAACTGCATACTGAAATCTTAAAAAACAGTGAACTGAATCACTTTTACAAACTATGGCCCCAAAAGTTTAATAATAAGACGAATGGAATTGTCCACCGCCGTTGGTTACTGATGGCAAACAAGCCACTGACACAGTTTTTAGAAACTTTAATCGGGGATGAGTTTGAGTATGATGCACTTCAACTTGAAAAACTGCTTAAGTTTAAAGAGGATCAAGACGTATTAAACACCTTGTTTGATATTAAGCATCAGAAAAAAGTGGAACTTGCGAAATTAATTGCGGATGACTATGGTATTAGTGTCAACCCATACTCACTCTTTGATGTTCATATTAAACGGATTCATGAGTACAAACGACAACTCTTAAATGTCTTACATATTATTTACTTATATGATCAACTCAAGGAAAATCCGAACTTAGATGTCGTCCCTCGTACCTTTATCTTTGCGGGAAAAGCAGCACCAGGATATGGAGCTGCCAAAGAAATTATTCGACTCATCAATGCTCTAGCACGACTCATAAATGAGGATAACTTTATTAAGGATAAGCTTAAGGTCGTCTTTGTGGAAAACTACAGTGTGAGTAAAGCGATGGGCATCATTCCGGCTGCGGATGTCTCAGAACAAATTTCCACGACCACAAAGGAAGCATCAGGAACAGGTAATATGAAGTTTATGATGAATGGAGCGATCACCTTAGCGACATTAGATGGTGCCAATGTTGAAATATCAGAAGCAGTAGGCGATGATAACATCGTTATCTTTGGAATGAAAGCCGATGAAGTGTATAATCATTATGCAAACAACGATTATCGTAGTCGTGAAGTGTATGAAAACAATAGGACAATAAAAACAATTGTTGATCATCTCATTGATCCACACTACTTTAAAGATCATGAAACCTTTGGTAGTCTCTATGATGAGCTGATTAATCGTAACGACACCTTCTTTGTACTCAAGGACTTTATGGCATATGTTGAAGCACAAAAGAAAATAAGTGAACTGTATCGTGATCGTGATAGATGGCTAAAAATGTCTTTAATGAACATTGCGAAATCAGGACAACTCTCTTCCGATAATACGATTAAGCAATATGCAGAAGATATTTGGAAAATAAAAAGAATTTAAGGTGATTGAATGGATTTACTCGGTTTAACATATTCAAAAGACAGAAGTACTTTTCGGGTGCACGTACAAAGTGGTGCTCCAATACGGCTTGCGCTTTATAAGAATGCGAACATTATCGATCGTGAAGTTTTTATGATGGATGCGAAACACGATCATTTACACAGCGTAACCTTAGAAGGTGATTATGCTGGCTATTACTATACGTACTTAGTCGATGAAAATGAGGTTACGGATCCCTACAGTATTGCACTTTCTCAAAATGGAATTCGAAGTGCAATCATTGACCTTAAGCAAACAGATCCACTGGGCTTTAGAGCTCAAAAACCACTGACACATAAACATACACAAAGTGTCATCTATGAACTGCACGTTAAAGATTTTACCTATGCAATAAAAGACTCAAAAGCACCAGGGACGTATTTGGGGCTTGTAGAGCACGATTTATTTGTAGACGGACTGAGTGTGGGTATTGATCATTTAGTTGAGCTAGGGATCACGCATGTACATCTTATGCCCGTCTATGACTTTGCAACGGTCAATGAGGACAAGGCTCATTTTGATGATGATAAAAATTATAATTGGGGATATGATCCTCGTCACTTTAATACACCAGAAGGTTCCTATAGTTCACAACCCGATGATCCGACAAACCGTATCTTTGAATTAAAAACACTCATCATGAAATGTCATGAAAAGAATATTGGTGTCATCTTAGATGTCGTCTACAACCATACATACTTTACAAAACAGTCTAACTTTAGTATTCTTATGCCAAACAGTTACTATCGCATGATTGATAGTATATACTTTGCGAATGGATCAGGCTGTGGTAATGAGTTTGCTAGTGAAAGTGTCTTAGGTCGACAATTTATTGTGGACTCCGTACTCTTTTGGGCCAAGGAATATCAGGTCGATGGGTTTCGTTTTGATCTCGTTGGACTCATTGATAAGGATACGATGTATACGCTGGTTGATAAGTTACATGAAATCAATCCGTACATGCTGATTTATGGCGAACCGTGGACAGCAGCAGATACACCACTACCATATTTCAAACGTACCTTAAAGGACAGTCAAAGAAATCAAGGTTTTGCGCTTTTTAATGATACGTTTAGAGATGCGATTAAGGGGGATAATGATAGCGATAAGATTGGCTTTACACAAGGCGATCGTTATAAAAATAATATCATTAAACTTGGTTTATTTGGATCGTTAAGTTCACATTTTAGTGATGGATTTACTGAGAATGCAAGTGAGACGATAAATTATGTGAATGCCCACGATAATCTTATACTTCAAGATAAGCTTGAAATAAGTATGCCCAATAAAGATCATGAGCATTATATCCGTATGAATAAACTCACCCTAGCGACAATGTTTTTTGCCCAAGGGATTCCCTTTATTCATGCTGGAAATGAGTTTATGCGCACAAAGCAATTTGACC
>JAAZDN010000054.1 GCA_012512805.1 Erysipelothrix sp.
GCTCAATATCTGCTGCTGCTTTAGATAATTTTTGTTGAGCTTCTTTACGAGCATTAGACACGATTTCATCATGCATATGTTGTGCTTGTTTTTTAGAATTTTCAACAATCTCGCGTGCTTCGTCGCGTGCAACTTGCACTTGTGCTTCAGCAGACTGTTTTAAAGCCATTGCATCTGCTTTTAACATTTCTGCATGGTTAATCTCTTGAGAAACTAATTCTTGACGTTGACGTAAGAATTCTTTCATAGGAGCCCATGCAAAACGTTTAATCACTAAGAATAAGACTAAAGTCGATAAAATTTGTCATGTAAAATTGACTAAGTCTGGCATGATATAGATTTGCAAGTAGGTTGCCCCCTTTCTTATCTGTCTTTAATATAACTATACATAATAACTGATTACAGTATTACGGATTATAATAAGTTAACAAGTGGGTTGATGAATAATAAGATGATAGCAACTACGAAACCATAAATCGCTGATGTTTCGGCAATCGCTTGACCTAAGATCATCATTTGCATTACATCACCTTTTGCTTCTGGTTGACGTCCTACTGCTGCTGCTGCTTGACCAGCTGCGTTACCTTGCCCGATTCCTGTACCGATACCTGAACATACCGCTAATCCAGCACCAACTGCTGACATACCTAATACGAATGCTTCACTTGAAATTGAAGATGCAACTGTTTGTAAGAACATAATATAATTCCTCCTAATTTAACTTTTTCTTGTTTGTTGTTAATCATTAACTATTCCATTGCCCCTTGTGACCAAATCATAGTTAACATAATAAAGATTAGTGTTTGAATAACACCAGAGAAGATATCAAAATATCCATGTAATGCTGGTGCAATCAATGGTGAGAACCATCCAAGTGCTTGATAAATAAGCGACATAATGATACCACCACTTAAAATATTACCGAATAAACGGAAAGATAACGAAATAGGCTTCGCAAGCTCTCCAGTAATATTTAAAGGTAATAAGAATGGGAAATCTCCAAGGTACGTATCGTATAAGTACCCTCCGATTCCTTTTGTTTTAATTCCTGATCCAACCATAACAACAATCGTTATAACCGCTAGTGCTAACGTTACGTTGTAGTCAGATGTTGGTGCACTTAATCCAACTAAACCTAATAGGTTTGCGCAGACTAAATATGTAGCTAGTGTCCCAATAAATGGTGAGAAATTTAAGTGTTTAGCACCCATTGTTTGTTCAACTAATCCATCAATAAATGTTACTAAAATCTCTAGGAACAAAACAATTCCTTTTGATGGTTTTGATGGATCAGCTTTTTTAACAGCATTCCCACAAATTACAAAGAACACACATAAGACTAGAACTAAAACTACTGAGTTAAACACAGTTGGGTTAACAATCGTGTTTCCCTCTTTATCTCCTATGAAGATACTCATCAGTAGTGGACTCATTCTTACCCTCCTTTCTTAGAGATTCCTTTATAAAGGTGACTCATATTTTCTTGTTCATCCGATTCCAATAATCGGGGACTAATATAGAAAGACAAGGCTTACTACTTAGCTATATATTCAACGATGATTACTTTTTGTTTTTTCCATATCCAAACGTAAAGAAACCATCAGTTTGAATCGCAAATCTTACCATCGAAATACCGATGAGCGTTGTTATAAATGACTCTGTTCCTAATAAAAGAACAACCCCAACAAGTACTCCAGCGTAAATGACTAAACGAAGTAATAAATTCGTTTTCATCATTGATTTAGCACCTTTTTCTTGTTGTTCAAGTGCATTTTTAGTTCCGATTACAATAAGTCGGAAATTAATGAGATTAGCAATAACCCCTAACCAATACCCAACTAACATCTTTAACATTGGCAAATTAACAGCCATTGCAATGACCACAATTAAAAATGTTATGACTAATGCTAATTGAAGTACACGTTTAGGAATAACGCGAATTGGATCATTTTGTAATTGACTCAAGACTTATCCCTCTTATCTATTTTAATTATTAACAGATAAACACTTTTAATGCCACTAAACACTCCGATAAATACAAAGATTAGTAGAAATAACGGAGCTGTATTTAACCATTTATCGAGGTACTTTCCAATAAATAGGCCGACAAATATATTTGCAATCATCGTAATTCCAACTTGAGAAAGTAACGACATCCATTTCATGGCTTTAACAACTTTATGTGGCTCACTCATTACTTCGTTCCGAGA
>JAAZDN010000055.1 GCA_012512805.1 Erysipelothrix sp.
ATCCTTAGTATCTTTAGTATATGGATCCAAGTTAAGTCTTGTATATAGTGCATAAGCATCTTTTGCATCAGTTAAATCAACAAGATTAGCAAAGGCAGTGTTTGCCACAGCAACCTTCTGATTAAGTTCAGCTTTAAGAATAGTTTCATCTGTATATACCTTAACTAATAAGTCATCTAAATTTGCAATTGCTTGTTCTAATACTGTATATGATGCTGCAGAATAGTCTACTTCCTTCAAGTTATCAAATTCTTCAAAGAGTTCATTGACATCTGCGTAATTAACAAGCCAATTGTATGTAGGTGCAATACCTGGATTCTTGTCATAAATGTTTATTTTATTATCAGCAATCAGTCCAGATGCAACATTCGCAACTAAACTAACTGTATTACCATCTTCAATATTTCCTAACACTAAGATATCTCCAAGATCATTATTAAACTGACCACCTGTAATATTCACCACTGTATGACCTTGGTAATTTTCATTAGGTTTACTCGCTACGATAACACCTTCAAGATTACCTGATCCATTAGTTACTGGACTCAGTGTTTTATTGTCATCTGTATTTTTGTGATTTATAAACGTTCCACCGCTAATATTTAATACTCCTGAACGAATTTCTATAACAGCTTTTTTACCAATAGGAGTAAATTCACCACCAAAAATATTAATCTTATTATTAACTCCTGGGAAGTACATCATGTCATTAAATTTTCCACCAGAAATATTAAAGATGACATCATGTAATCCTGCCGATCCGTTTGATGCTAAATGGCCATTAAATGTACCACCTTCAATGTTGACCGTTGAAGTATTAAAAGCTGAAACAGCACCTTTTGACGCATTAATTGTTCCACCTTTTACTGTTAATGCTGATGGACCTTCTTGTTCAGTAAGGTAGAATCCTACACCATTAACTTCAATTTCTCCTCCACCTACACTATCGACAAGAATTAAATGAGCATCCTCTTCAACCGTAATTGCAATTCCGTTATGGGCTGCATATCCGTGATTGTTTAAGACTAAGTGTTTTCCATTTAAATCTAGGGTTACTTCAGCATAAATTCTGAATCTTGTATATTCATTACCTAATGTTTCAACATCTTTCAGTGCAACGAGTTCATGACTACCTGTTTTAAGTGCATTTACCGCTGCGATTGCATCTTGAATATCGTCAAAATAAGTCACTGTTTCGCCACTTGTTAATTTCATTACCGCATCTGCTGGAACTTCTTCAGCCATTAAACGTGTTGGTTGAAGTCCTAGTGCGATACTAAAGCATAATATTACTTTGCAATTTATATTTAATGGTTATTTATAGTGCTTTGTATAATATTTACATTCATCTTGTAAAGGACACGATTGACAGTCTGGTTTGATTGCCTTGCAGGTGTAGCGTCCAAATAAGATAAATGAATGATGGGCTTGTCGCCAACGATCTTTTGGAATAGCTCGCATGAGTCGTTTCTCTGTCTCAAGGACATTATAGCGTTCATAGACGATTTTAAGGCGCTTGCTGACACGTTCTACATGGGTATCAACTGCGATTGCAGGAATGTTGAAATGCTCTGATACGACAACGTTGGCAGTCTTACGACCAACACCTGCTAACTGGATGAGATCATCAATGTTATCGGGTATCTCTCCATTAAAATTATGGATAACCTGATTTGAAAACTCAATAATGTTTTTGGCCTTACTCCGGTAGAGTCCAATCGTCTTTAGTAAATATTCAACATCTGATAGTTTTGCTTTCGCTAAATGATGGACATCAGGATACGTAGAAAATAAATCTGGTGTCACCTTATTTACTGATAGATCTGTACTTTGAGCAGATAAAATAACTGCGATACAGAGCTCATACAAATTATTAAAGTTAAGTTCTGTTTTCGCATCAGGATACATTGTTTCAATCGTATCTAGTATTCTAACCGTTCTATTCATTACGGTTGTTTTCTAATATTTTATGAATATAGTTAAAGTTAAGCTTATTCATAATCGATGCACTACGTAGTGCTTCTATGATTTCATCACGTTCATATTCTTTTAACCACTCATTAATTTTAACGAGTTCTCGTTGCGTTAGTATGCGAGCAAATTCATCTTCAAATATTTTAAAAATATCCTTAACATCAGTTGTATCTACTTCTTTAAGATTAAAAAGATTATCCACTGAGAAATTAACGACGGTCTTATCGACAACAATTTCTAAATAGCGTTTCGCAGCCAGTGTCTCAATACACGTATCAATGAGTCTTTCATCAAGATCTGTAAGGTTTTGAATGCTTAAAACACTAATTTGTTCATTATTTTCTCGTAGTAAAAGTATTGCTAAAACGATGATTAACTCATCATTGGTTAGATCAAATTTTGGAATATTGCTTAAAACATATCTAATTTTATCAAAGTATACCTTGTTCGCTAAATCAATCATTTCCTATCACCTTATCCATCTTTAAAACAATTTCTAATCGTTCAACATTTACTAAGTACTCAACCTTTTCTGTTGTAATAGCATAGACCAGCTCTCCATCAAATATAGCATAGCCAACGTGAGTCTCTGTATCAAGTTTTAACAGGTCTAATGCAAGTGCATTATTAATAGCAGAACGATCTGTTGTTTCTAAAAGGTTTCCATTTTCATCATACACATAGAGAAACGCTTCATCTGTTGCGGCATAGTAAACCTTATCTAACATATAACGACTTTCAAAATCAACGTCTTTTTGATACTTACTTTCAAATAATGTAGTAATCGTCTCTACTTTTTCTACTTCTAACATCCCTGGTGACTTTAGAAAATAAAAATAATTAAAAACAAGTAAAAGGACAATTAAACTTATGATAAAGATTGTAAGTGCGATCGATTTGTAGTTTACTCTTTGCATATTATCACCGCATTCATTATACCATGAATAGCGCTTAGCCAGATTTAAAAAAGGTGTTGCACATACATTTTATGTGCAACACCTCTTATTAATTTGCTACGATATTTACCAGTTTGTTTTTAACGACAATTACTTTTCGAATGGTTTTACCTTCGATGTGTTTCACAACATTTTCAAGTGCCATTGCTTCAGCTTCAACCGTTTCATTATCCGTATCCACTGCGATACTTAAGCGTCCACGAAGTTTTCCATTAACTTGAACGACAAGTTCAACCTCACTCTTCACTAAGAACGCTTCATCATAGCTTGGCCATGGTGTGTATGAAATCGTATCTTCTGATCCTGTAAGATAGTGATACATTTCTTCACTAATATGTGGAGCAAAGGGTGAAAGGAGGATGACGAAGTTTGTAATATACTCCTTGTATACCTTCTCTTGTTTGTAACATTCATTAATAAAGATCATCAACTGTGAGATTGCGGTATTAAAACGGAGATTTTCAATATCATGAGATACCTTCTTAACTGTTTCGTGATAAATAACATCTAAGCTCTTATCATTGGTATCGACAATCTTCGCTTCATCATGGACTAAGCGATAGACACGATCAAGCCATTTACGACTGGACTCAACACCTGAATCATTCCACGGAAGTGAACTTTCAAGCGGGCCCATAAACATGAGGAAAAGACGTAATGAGTCCGCACCATAGGCATCAATTAAGTCATTTGGATTTACAACATTACCACGTGACTTACTCATCTTCTCACCATCTGTACCACCAATCATTCCTTGGTGGAATAATTTTTGGAAGGGTTCCTTCGTTTCAACAAGCTTTAAATCATATAAGACCTTATGCCAGAATCGAGCATAAAGAAGATGTAAGACAGAGTGTTCAGCCCCACCTACATAAAGATCTACTGGAAGCCAGTGTTTAAGTAATTCTGGATCTCCAATTGCATCATTGTTGTGTGGATCAATAAAGCGAAGATAGTACCAACAACTTCCTGCCCACTGTGGCATCGTATTTGTTTCACGAACTGCTTTTTGATTGTCTACTTCAAGATTGAGCCAATCTGGAATATTACCAAGTGGTGAATTTCCGTTTGCTGAAGGATGGAAGTCATCCGTAGCTGGCAGTTCAAGCGGTAAGTCTTCAAGTTCTAAGGCACGCATACTTCCATCTTCCATATGAAGGATTGGAATTGGCTCACCCCAGTATCTTTGACGTGAGAATAACCAATCACGAAGACGATAATTTGTTTTTGCCTTACCTGCATTACGTGCTTCTAAAAATTCAATCATCTTTGTCGTTGCTTCTGCTTGGTATAGACCATCTAAGAAGTCTGAATTAATATGAACTCCATCACTTACAAAGGCTTGATCAGTAATGTCACCTTCTAATACTGGAATAATTGGAAGATCATATTTTTGTGCAAATTCAAAGTCACGCTCATCATGTGCTGGAACAGCCATAATTGCCCCACTACCATAAGAACTTAAGACATAGTCCGCAATATAAATTGGAATGATCGCATCATTTGCTGGATTGATCGCATAGGCACCGGTGAAGACACCACTCTTATCCTTATTTAAGTCAGTACGTTCAAGATCACTCTTTGTTGAAACATTTAATACATATGCTTCAACGGCTTCTCGTTGCTCTTTACTCACAATTTCTTTAACGAAGGGATGCTCTGGTGCTAAGACAGCGTATGTTGCTCCAAATAAGGTATCAGCACGTGTAGTGAATACTTCAAATTCTTTGTTTGTATCTTTAACCTTGAAGATGACAGAAGCACCGACTGATTTTCCAATCCAGTGTCTTTGCATTTCTTTTGTCGATTCTGGCCAATCTAAAAGTTCAAGATCTTCTAAAAGACGATCTGCATATTCGGTAATTTTTATGACCCATTGGCGCATGTGCACGCGATATACTGGGAAGTTTCCACGTTCACTCCGACCATTAATCACTTCTTCATTTGCTAAAACCGTTCCAAGATCTGGACACCAGTTTACGGGAAGTTCCGCCACATAGGCAAGACCTAAATCAAAGAGCTTTGTAAAGATCCATTGTGTCCATTTGTAGTAATCTGGATCCGTTGTTGCGATCTCACGATCCCAATCGTATGAGAATCCAAGTGATTGGAGTTGATCTCTAAAGACCCCGATATTTTTCTTTGTGAAGGCTTCAGGATGGTTTCCAGTTTCAAGGGCATACTGTTCTGCCGGAAGTCCAAAAGCATCCCATCCCATTGGATGGAGGACATTTTTGTTATTAAAGCGTTGATAGCGTGCTAAGACATCCGTTGCAGTATAGCCTAAAGGATGTCCAACATGCAGTCCTTGTCCACTTGGATATGGAAACATATCTAAGATATAATACTTCTCACGATCAAAATCGTTAATGTCTGTTTTAAATGTTTTATTGTCTAGCCAATATTTCTGCCAGTGTTTTTCAATACTCTTGTGATCAAATTTCATAGTTCCTCCTAAAAATAAAAAAAACGTCTCATAGGACGCTTTCACGTGTTACCACCTAAGTTCATAATTAAAATTATGCGCTCAATACTATATCGCGTTACCGGATTCTCATCAGCTCCAAAGTAAGTTCATTAATAATGGACATTGACTTACAGCGACCGTCAACTCTCTTAAGACCATGTTTTAATTACTACTCTTCTTCATCACTTTGTGTATTAATAATACCATAAGTACGCCTAAATGTGTATGCTTTAACTACATTTAGTGATCGAAGGGTCACAACATAAAAAAATTACACAATGTGTAATTTTTTTTACTAATCAACGTGAGTTTATAATGAAAAAGAAGAAATTTAGCAAAGGAATATGTTGATTATATTATTATAGCTTCCGTAACTGTGGAATTGGGAAGCAGTGATCGGTATCACTTGTAAGTATTATAATTCTTTCTGAAAAGTTTGTCAACACTTTACATCAATATTTGTAAACTTTTCAATATGTGAAACATTTTACATTGGAACCAAATAAAAAGACGCTGATTATGGGAGCGTCTTTTCAATATTTGTTAAAGGGATAGAATTATGTTAAATCAAATAAATAGGGATATTTATCAGGGATATGATTCAACTGTAAGTTCTTATCTAACTTACAAGTATAGTATACAATCCAATTAACGCTAAATTATCGTTTCTTCTGTGTATTTTTTTATGATTAACGTAAATATGATGGTAAATCGATGACTTCTCGGTCTGTGATCACCTTATCTAAACGTACATCATGATCTTCAGTTGGAATTTTAGAAAGATTTTGTTCAACAAAGCCAAGCCCTATTTTTAATCCCTTATAATCTTCTAAGTAACGATCATAGTATCCTTTACCATAGCCAATACGGTTACAATATTTATCATAACCGAGCATTGGAACAAGAATAACATCTAAGTCTTCTTTAGAAATCACGTCACCTTCAAGTGGTTCAAGTATTCCAACATATCCTTCTTTTAATTGTTTTACATTTGTAAATTGTCTGAATTCCATTGTTCCATCTTCTTCATCGACGACCGTTGCCGCAATAACATCAAAATGCTCTAAGAAGTATGGAAGAAATTCTAAGGTCATGACCTCATCATTTTTATTAATGTAGAAGCCAATCTTTTTATATCCTTTTAATTGCTCAATTAAAGTAGCCATTATCTTCTCACTTTTCGCTAAACGTTGGCGATACGTAAGACGAGCACGTTGTTCTTTTAAATAACGGCGTACTTGATACTTATCCAATTGAACCTTCCATTTCAAGTTTCAACAGTTGGTTAAGTTCTACGGCATATTCCATTGGTAATTCACGAGTGAAGGGTTCAATGAATCCCATAATAATAAGCTCTGTAGCTTCTTCTTCCTCAAGTCCACGACTCATCAAATAGAAGAGTTGTTCTTCAGATATTTTAGATACAGATGCCTCATGCTCAACATAAGAACTGCTGTTGTTGACAATGTTTACTGGGATTGTATCAGAGCTTGAATCATGATCTAAAAGTAAGGTGTCACATTCAATTTTTGAGCGACTGTAGTGGGCATCTTTTGACATAAAGATCTTACCACGATATGACGCTTCACCACCACGACGACCAATTGACTTCGCAATGATTGTACTGCTTGTATGTGGTGCTAAGTGAATCATTTTTGCACCTGAGTCTTGAATTTGATTGTCACTTGCGACCGCAATCGCAATCGTTAAACCACGTGCATACTCACCCGCTAAGACACATGATGGATATTTCATGTTGATGGATGATCCAATATTACCATCGATCCATTCCATAACTCCATGTTTTGAGACATGGGCACGTTTTGTAACAAGGTTTAAGATGTTACTTGACCAGTTTTGAACCGTAGAATAACGTGCTTTCGCACCTTCTAATACAACGATTTCAACGACTGCTGCATGGAGTGAATCATCAGCATAGATTGGAGCTGTACAGCCTTCAACATAGTTTACTTCTGCCCCTTCATCAACAATAATAAGTGTACGTTCAAATTGACCCATACGTTCTGTATTGATTCTAAAGTAAGATTGTAGTGGTTTTTCAAGTTTTACACCCTTAGGAACATAAATGAATGATCCACCAGACCATACCGCTCCATTTAAGGCTGAAAACTTGTTATCATCATAGGCAACGACTGAGTTAAAGTACTTTTTAAACAGTTCTGGATGCTCACGAAGTGCCGTATCCGTATCTAAGAAAATAACGCCCTTCTCTTCTACTTCTTTTAACATGCTGCTGTAGACAACTTCAGAGTCGTACTGCGTTGCAACACCAGCTAAGAATGCTTGTTCATCTTCAGGAATGCCTAGCTTACTAAAGGTTTCTTTAATCGTTTCAGGAACATCATCCCAACTTTTTTCAACACGTTCACTTGGCTTTACATAGTATGTATAATCATTAAAATCAACGTGTTCTAATGATGGTCCCCAATTTTGAAGTGGGGCATTAATGAAATGTTCATATGCTTTTAAACGAAACTCTAACATCCATTCTGGCTCATTTTTAATTTTACTAATTTCGCGAATTACTTCAGGTGAAAGTCCTTTTTCCGTTTTAAAGATTGAAACATCTTTATCTTGGAAACCATACTTATATTCACCTTGAGGTAATAGTTGTTCGTCACGACTACTCATCTTCTAACCTACTTTCATCTATTATCATCTGTGCAGCATCCCATCCGAGTGTGGCACATTTTATCCGATTGGCTTGGCGTGAGACGTTTGAGAAAACAATCGCACTTTCAAGTAATTCTTCATCATAATGATCCGCAAATAACATTTTATTGTATTCACGAATGATTGCTTCAGCTTCTTCAAGCTCTTTATTTATTAACAGTTCACTCATAATTGATGTGGATGCTGTTGAAATTGTACAGGCCACTCCATCAAAGCGAACATCTTTTATAATATTATCTTCAATTTGCATTTGTACCTTAATATCATCAATACACGATTCACTATCCATATGTTTCTCGTGATAGTGTCCTTCTGTAAACAAGGCGTGATTACGTGGATACTCATAGTGGTCCATAATGACTTGTCTGATAATATTTGGATCTTTTAACATTTCGTTCATCATTACCTCCTATGCAAAGACGCCAATGCATTTTTCAAGCGTTGTGTCTTTTAAAACTTCAATAAAGCGATCGACCTCGTCCTTAGTATTATAGAAATACACGCTAGCACGAACCGTATCTTCAGCACTGATCACTTGATTCAATAATTTAGAACAGTGATGGCCAGATCGTACCATAATTTTTTGTGAATCTAAGTAGGTCGCAACATCCTGTGAGAATATCCCCTTGACATTAAAGGCGACAATTCCACTTTCTTGTTGTGGATTATACACTGTAACATTTTCAAGTTTTAACATTTCACCAATAAAATATTGATTAAGTTCATATTCATATTCCATTAATAATTTAAAATCATGTTCATTTAAATATTCAATGGCAGCACCAAAGCCTAAAATTGACTCAATTGGTAAGGTACCATTTTCAAATTTATACGGTACCGACTTATAGGAAATGATCTGTTCTTCATTGTAGCGTGAGTTACTACCGCCACCTTGAAAGTATGGATTTAAATCTTCTAGCAGTGCTTGTTTACCATATAAGATTCCAACACCCGTTGGACCTAACATCTTATGCGCTGAGAAAGCCATAAAATCAACATCTAAGGCCATTACATCGGTTACCATATGTGGAACCGACTGTGCTCCATCACACATAAGTACGGCATCATACTCATGGACCACCTGACTGATTTCAGCAATCGGTAAGATATTTCCAAGTACGTTTGTAATAGCAGCCAATACAACTATTTTCACCTTATCATGCATCGCCTTTTTAAAACTATCGATCGTTAAGTCACCATTCATATTAATATCAACATATTCAATGGTTGCGCCACTCATCTCACAGACCTTAAACCAAGGAAGAAGACTGCTGGCATGTTCTGCCTTACTCGTTAAGACAACATCTCCTGGCTTCAAGTTTTGAAGTCCATAAGAAAAAGCAAATAAGTTTAAACTTGCGGTAGTACCTGAAGTAAATATAATTTCATTAGGCTGTGCATTAATAAAACCCGCAACCAATTCACGTACCTTTTCAACCTGTTGTTCAACCGAGAAGGCTTTTAAATAATCTGAGCGTCCCACATTATAACTATATTGAGTATAGTAGTCCATAACAGCATTAATGACGGTATGCGGTTTAAATGTTGTAGCAGCATTATCAAAGTAAATGACCTCATCATTCAACATTGGAAAATCAGCACGAAGATTGTCTATTATTTTGCGATCGAGCATATTTCATCAACCTTAACAGCAATCAATTCTTGAACGTGAACTCTCAGTTCTTCATCTTCAATGGCACGAGCAATTGGAAGTAAGTAGCCACTCATTAAAAGTGCTGTAGCTTCCATCTTACTTAAACCACGTGATTGCATATAGTACAGTTGGAGTTCATCAACTTGTCCAACTGTTGCGGCATGGCTTGCCTCAACATCATTTTCATAAATTAATAATTTTGGTGTTACGAGTGTATGTTGGTTTGGAGAAAGTGTTAGAACCTTTGAATCTTGGTGGGCTTTTGCACCGCGTGCATCTTCAAAAATCTTCCCAACAACATCAAGTGTAAAGTGACCGTTCTCACTAACAATACCGTAGTTGTTTAAATCAGACGTTGTATTAATTTCTAAGTGGTTCGCAACTATGACTTGTTTTTTCGTTGATGCGGTTACACTAGCACCTTCAACAAGTAAGCTACTGCCTTGGCGTAAGTTCACAGTAGATGTACGATCTAAATCACCATCACTTAACTCACCATAAATAATATTTAAGCGACTGTCGTTTAAACATTCATAGTTTTCAACAATTCTAATTTTATGTTTACTTTCGTTCCAAAAAATTAAACGTGCGTCAACATAAGGCGCTACTTGCATATTAATCGTAAGATCTTTAGCATCTTTTAAATTAAGAAAGAGCACACCACTTTGATCAAAGGTATACGTATAGACGCCATTATCACTTAAGGTAAGAGCATTACTTTCTAAACTCGAAGTGAGTATCGCTTCTTTATGCATCTCGTTTCACCGCAGTTGAAGTTGCGCAATTTTCAAGGAGGACTGGTTTTTTAACTTCCTTAGTTTTTTCAATACTAATACCAAGTTCTGCAGCAATGCCTTCATAACCTTCACTATCAATACGATCAGCAAGTGATTTATCACCGCTCATCACAATGCGTCCATCCATTAAAACATTTACGTTTGTAGGTTGAACTAAGTCATAGAAGCGACCATAGTGTGAAATAACAAGCAGTCCAATGCTTGATTCTGATTGGGCCTTACGAATGGATTCACCAACAATACGTAGCGCATCAATATCAAGTCCTGAGTCAATTTCATCTAAAAGTGCAAATTTAGGATTGAGTAAACGCATTTGCATAATTTCATTACGTTTCTTTTCTCCACCTGAGAACCCTTCGTTTAAATAACGATGTGCAAGTTCAGGATCCATTTCTAACTCTGCAGTATATTTATCCATTTCTTTAATAAACTTAAATAAATCAATAGGCGTTTCACGGTGAGCATTCATTGCGGCACGTAAGAAATCACTGTTTAATACACCAGGAACTTCTTGTGGATACTGCATCCCTAAAAACAATCCAGCCTTTGAACGTTCCGCAGTATTCATTTCTAAAACATCTTCACCATCTAAAGTAATACTTCCCTCAGTAACTTCATAACGTGGATGCCCCATGATTGCTGCTAAGAGCGTTGACTTCCCATGACCATTCGGTCCCATTAAGGCATGAACTTCGTGACTATCAACGACGAGGTCTACCCCTTTCAATATTTCTTTTCCGTCAATTTCGACGTGTAAATTTTCAATAACCAATTTTGACATTATACCAAAACCTTTCATCTTAATCAGCCTTCATTATATCATACAATCGGTGTATCCATACGCTTAGATACTGATATTTTTATATTTAAACGATAAAAATAACATAATTGTTCCGTATACTTATACAGTTAACAAAATTCCTTGTTAATTGCATTAAATATTGGTTTAGATTATAATAAATAAGCATATTTAGGAGGAAAGAATATGGATTATAAAGAAATATTAAAAAAATATTGGTTTACCGCAATCATTGCGATCCTATTATTAGGTGGACTTATTTTCTTCATTGGTTCAACACTATCAAATAAGGTCAGCAGTTTAGTAAACGCTGATGGTCAAAGTGTTGTCTTCACTTATGAAGATCAAGAGTATACAGCAGATGAACTTTACAATGAAGTGTATGACACATTTGGAATTGGTGCAATCTTACCTGTCTTTGAACTTGAAGTATATAAAGGTGCAGGCGAAGTGACGAAGGCGATTGAGTCTGATGCAAAATTACAAACAGACATGATCATTCAAAACTTAAAAGCACAGTTTGGTGAATCTTGGAAAGATCGTCTAGATCTTGTCTTATATCAAACAGGATACTTAACAAACACAGGTGAAAAAGGTTTACATGAATACATTACAATCGAACTTGTTCGTGAGCAAATTGAAAAAGACTACGTTTTAGCAAACAAGTCTTACGAAACATATTTCAATGAAAATGGACCACGTCTTGTGAGTCACATTCTCGTGAGAATGACTGATCCTGAAAACCCAACTGAAGAAGAATTAGCAAAACTTGAAGAAGTTAAGGCTGCAGTTGCTGCTGAAGGTGCTATTTTCTCAGAAGTTGCATCTAAATATTCAGATGATGGATCAAGAGAACAAGGTGGATCACTAGGAATTGTTACAAAAGAATCAAACAAACAATTTGTAGAAGAATTCCAAAACTTAACATATTCAGTTGGAACAAACGAAACAACAGCATGGTTCAAAACACAATTTGGATACCATATTATTCGTGTTGATGCTACAACACTCGAAGATTTCCTAGCACTTGGAAACCAAGAAATTATGTACAATCTCTTCCAAGATAATCCTAAACTAAGATTAGAAATTACATGGGATCAAATTCAAAAACAAGGAATTACATTTGGTAATGATGAAAAATTAAACAAAGATATTATTGAACACTATACAGGGACAGGAGCATAACGATGAAAAAATATACTAAACTTATTGCCTTATTCTTAATTGCTCTTATTACCTTAACTGGATGTTCTACACAGGCAACTTCTTTCGTAAGTGGTGGTGATGATGTGATCGCAACGATAAAAGATGAATCACTCACAAAAGAAAACATCTATAATTTCATTAAAGTTAAATACGGAACTTCATTAATTGCAAGTAACTTAATGGACATGCAACTTGATAAATTAGTTGATTTCACAGATGAAGATATGAAAGAAGCGCAAGCACTCTTAGAAACTGCTAAAGAAAACTTTGACGGTCAATTTGAAACACTTATTCTTGCATCAGGTTATGCAAATGAAGAAGAATATCTCAATGGCTACATCATTAAAAACTTAAAAGTTGAAAAAATGTTGACACAATATTTCAATGAGAACATTGCTTCAATTACTAAAACATTAAGTACACGTAAACTAAAATCCTTAGTTGCGGAAACTAAGGCAGATGCAGAAGCTGCACTTGAAGCATTAAAAGCAGTTGATAACTTAGATGCAGCAGCATTTGTTACTGTTGCTGAGCAATACGGAACAGCTGAAGATGAGAAAAAAGTTGTTGGAGAAAGTGTCTACGAACATGTCTATGATGGTCGTACAACACAAACATACTTAAATGATCGCTTATCAAGTGCAAAAGCTGGACTCTTAAATGAAGTCATTATGGACGGAAATACATACAAGGTATTATTCTTTGAAGAAAATGATCTTGAAAATGAAGCTGATAAAATTCTTGCTTCAATTAATGTTGGTGATCTTTTAAAATCACAACTCATTCAATCCATGTATTCATACAATAGTAATGTTGGAAACTTCGAAATTTATGATGTTCAAATGAACGATTTGTTCCACGAAAATAATCCATTTACTGCACAGTAGTAAAATCAGAAGTAATTCATAGTGAATTGCTTCTTTTTTATTTGTCTCAATGTTATACTAGTAAAAAATAGGAGCTGATATTATGTGTATTTTTTGTAAAATAGCAAGTAAAGAAATTCCAAGTGAATTTATTTATGAAGATGAAAAGGTCATTGCCATTAAGGATTTAAATCCAATTACGGACGATCATACGCTCGTCATCCCAAAACAACACGCTGTTAACATGTTGGATATTGATCCACAACTTTTTTCCCATGTGATGGTCAGTGCTCAACAAATTGCGAACAAGCATATGAAAGAACATCCAGATTTTAAAGGATATAACATCATCATTAATAACAATGAAGCCGCAAACCAGTCAATATTCCACATACACGTCCACATTGTTTATCGTCGTCATGATGCTGATTTAAACTACTTTAGTAAAAAAGATTAACCACTTGGTTCTCAATATTTACCACTTACCTAAATTTCCTTACTTTAATGTGAAATTTAGGTATTATATTTATGAAGGGAGGAGTCATGAAATATTCATTCAAATTCAATCCACAGTTAAATGAAAATGAGATTGTAATTGAGCATAATGCTGATGATCAATTGATCACTGATTTACATCAAGCCTTAGCGAAACAACAACGGGCACATAAAACCTTAAAACTATTTTATAACGATGAACAAATCTTCCTTAATGTTAACGACATTTTGTTCTTTGAAACAGATAACAATAAGGTCTATGCCCACACAAATACATATGCATATGAATCGGACTACAAACTGTACGAACTGATCGAGAGTTTACCTGAGCATTTCATACGAATCTCAAAGTCCACAATTTGTAATACTCAATATGTCTTAGCCATATCTCGGTATTTATCATCATCAGGTACAGTGAAGTTTAAAAACTCAGTAAAAACTGTCTATGTTTCACGCTTATTCTATAACGAATTAAAAGCATCCCTAGAAAAGAGGTCACTACTATGAACAGAAACAAATCACAATTTATCGGACTATTCATTGTCCTATTTGCCCTAAGTCAACTGGCTGGACTCTTCAACATTGTTGGAAGTGAGTATCTCGCAATTGGCCTTGGAGTCATTGCCGCAAGCTTTGGACTATACTCTTATGCTTACAAAAACTTTTATGTTGGAAGTTGGAGCTTGGCAATTGCCCTACTCTATACCTATCCCCTCATTTCACTTCTTTCAGATATTAAAGAACTGAGCCTTTGGTCACTCTTTTTAATCAGCACAATTTTAGGTTTTGGTTTAGAGTTAATCTTTGGTAAGAAAAAACGCAGTAAAAAATATACATATACGAGTTCAACAAACACCAATCAACACAATCACTTTGACGCAGAATATAAAACAACCTATGTTGATGATGAACATTTTGAATCCACAACAGAAAACATTGATAATGAGGAATACGTCTTTATTGACGCAAAACTTGGTGATCATACACGCTACATCTATTCAACAAACTTAAAAGAAGTAAACATAAATACAAAGCTTGGACAAACAAACGTCTACTTCCAAGAACGAACATTAAACAATGACCTTAATGTTTATGTTTCTTGTAAGATGGCAGAGGTAAATCTCTACGTCCCACGTGAATGGAGAATTAAAGATAATGTGAGCGTCACCTTAGCCGACTTTAACTACGGATATCGAAGTAGCGATGATGCATCAAACCTCTCTGATTATACCGTCTATCTAACAGGTAACATCACACTCGGTAACATTAATATTCACTACGTTTAAGCACATTAAAACCAGACAATGTCTGGTTTTTTTTATAAAATTAAGAATGTAAAGATAAACAGTAATACGGTAAGCGCATAAATAATGAGCTTAAAGGAATGCAGCAACAATAACAATTTTCCAATGCGAACATCAGTATTCACTACAGTCCCTACAACTGCATCTTTTTCAACTTCCTCATACCCCGTTGTGAGTGATCCTGGATTGACTAAGCGATAGTTATCCTCTGTAATTGCACCCACAAGATTAATTCTAATGATCTCATGATTGATCTCATAGGCAACAAAGTCATCTTTTTTAATTTCAGCATTCACATCAACCGTAACCAGTGAATCTTCTGGAATATTTGGTACGGCATTACGTCCTGGATATAAGATATAATGGGTATCGTTAAAGGTGAAGAGTCGTTTATTTGATAGTGTTGTCGCAACCACGGAAAGCGTCAGTGATAGAAGCGAAATGAGTAAGAACAGTGCCTTAAGCCATGTAAAACGTTTCTTTTTCTTAACTTCTTCAACAACTGCATTTGGATGTTCACTGTCTAATACTGCTTCAATATGTTCTTCCACAACTTCTTTTTTAATCACTTCAATATCAGTAGCCGTTAATTGCTTTTCACCATAGATTTTATCTTCAAGATCAAGAATGATACTATCCACACGTTTCATATACGAGTCCAACGAAGCATCTAAAACCTTTAAACTCTCTAATAATTCTTTTGCTTCTTTTAATGTGTTCTCTCTATCCATATGCGATCACCCCACTCTATTATTTTTCATCTATAGATATTGATACATAACGCTCATATGCTTGTTTAAATTATTATATCACTATTTATTTATTTCGATAACCTTTTAATCAAGTGCATAAGGCACAAAAGGTTCAAAGGACGTGCCTTTGAACCTCATTTTAGCTAAGGAGTGACTTTGTAATTACAAACGCATTATCCATTACACTTAAGATTAAGATCGTACCTTCTTCAAGATCTTCACCCAATATCATTCGCGCTAAGGGTGTTTCAACATACTTTTGAATGTAACGTTTTAAAGGTCTTGCACCATATTGTTCATCATAACCTTCACTCACAATCTTATGCATTGCCTCAGGTGTTACATTAAGCGTTAATTCTTGTAATGCCAAGCGAGCATTCAATTGATCAATGAATTTTTCAGCAATTAATGCCGTAACAATTTCACTGAGTGGATTAAAGATCACAAGCTCATCAATACGGTTAATAAACTCTGGTTTAAAGTGTGACTTAATAATATTATCATAGGC
The DNA here is from genome assembly GCA_012512805.1 of Erysipelothrix sp. Classification (GTDB taxonomy): domain Bacteria; phylum Bacillota_I; class Bacilli_A; order Erysipelotrichales; family Erysipelotrichaceae; genus JAAZDN01. Next base: position 16,473 of record JAAZDN010000055.1, read on the forward strand.
TTCTTGTTTTTTAGCAAGATCTTTTTCAAATGCAAATTGACTACCTAAGTTACTGGTCATGATCAAAATTGTATTTTTAAAATCAACACGAACACCCTTACTGTCTGTAACATGTCCATCATCTAATATTTGAAGTAGAATGTTTAGAACATCAGGATGGGCTTTTTCAATTTCATCCAAGAGCACAATAGAGTATGGTTTATGACGGACTTGTTCTGTCAATTGTCCACCATCATCATATCCAACATATCCTGGAGGTGCCCCAACAAGACGAGAGACACTGTGTTTTTCCATATACTCACTCATATCAATACGGACTATATTTTGTTCACTATCAAAGAGCTGCTCCGCAAGTGCCTTCGCAACTTCTGTTTTACCAACACCCGTAGGTCCCAAGAACATAAAGGATCCAATTGGACGATTAACATCTTGAATTTGAGCCTTAGAGCGTAGAATTGAGTCACTGACCAAACGAAGGGCTTCATCTTGACCTTTGACTCTCTGTCTTAAGAAATTATCTAGATTCAAGAGTTTTTCTTTTTCGCTTTCTCCAAGTTTTGAAATATCAATGTGTGTCCATTTAGAAATAATTTCCGCAATAAGTTCCGCATCCACAATTTCCTTAATCAAATCAAAACGATCGGCATTGATGGTAGCCTCTATTTGTTTTTCAAGAGCAGGAATGACCTCATATTGAATCTTAGCCGCATCTTGGTAACGGGTCTCATTTTGAGCCTTCGCTAAATCTAATTTTGCCTTTTCTAAGTCAGCCTTTGCCTGTTTATTTTGATCCAATAACTCTTTCTCTTGATTCCACTGTGCAAGTTGAATATCATAGGTTTCCTTAATGGATTTCAACTCTGCCTTTAATTCCACAAGCCGTGTTTTAGAATGTTTTGTATCTTCATCATTCAAGGCCGCTTCTTCAATCTCTAGTTGCATTATTTTACGGTGCATTTCGTCAAGCTCTTGTGGCATTGAGTCCATATCGACACGAATTGAAGCACTGGCCTCATCAATAAGGTCAATGGCCTTATCTGGTAAGAAGCGATCGGTAATGTAACGATCTGATAACTGTGCTGCAGCTACAATCGCATTATCTAATATTTGTACCCCATGGTGGGATTCAAAGCGATCTTTTAGTCCACGAAGAATTGAAATGGTATCATCAATCGTTGGCTCATTGACGATAATCTTTTGGAAACGACGTTCTAAGGCCGCATCTTTTTCAATGTACTTACGGTACTCATCGTATGTTGTTGCACCGATCATTCTCAGTTCACCACGTGCTAACATTGGTTTTAAAAGATTCGCAGCATCCATACTGCCTTCGCCACCACCGGCACCTACAACATTATGAATTTCATCTACAAAGAGGATGATGTTACCATCAGCACTCTTCACTTCATCCAGTACTGCTTTTAAGCGTTCTTCAAATTCACCACGATATTTCGCACCTGCAATAAGTGCTCCCATATCAAGTTCAATCAACTGTTTGTTGGCGAGTGTACTTGGAACATCATTGTTCATAATCCGCCATGCTAATCCCTCAACAATAGCTGTTTTACCAACACCTGGATCACCAATTAAGATTGGATTGTTTTTTGTTTTTCTGGATAAGATCTGAACAACACGACGAATTTCTTCATCACGGCCAATAACCGGATCAATCTTACCTTCTTCAACGTCAACAACAAGATTACGTCCGTATTTATTTAGGGCATCAAGATTCATTTCATCGGTTGCGCTCGTTATAAGTTTACCTTTTCTAAGTTCAAGTTCAATTGCCTTGAGACTTTCTTCATCCTTGTTCACGATGGCAGCAAATGCCTTTGATGTTGCATTGTTTGCACAGATCAGTTGAATAAGCACTGGTGTTACCGCTAAGAAGGAATCACCAAGTCCAAAGGCCCATTTTTCAGCATCTGCGATGGCACTATAAACACTACGACTTAAGGTTGGCATGTTAGTGCTGCTGCTTTTTGCAAGTTTACTAATGGCATTATTACTCGCATTTTTTAGTGCTTGCGTATCTAATTCAGCTTTTCGAATAAAGGCTTCTGTTGCATCATCTTCAAGAATAGCAAGCATCATGTGTCCGACTTCTACTTCAGCGTTTTTATTTTCAATTGCGATTTGAACAGCTCGATTAAAAACAAGTTGGAGCCGTTCACTCATTTTATTTGGATCCATATTATTTCCTCCTTAACTTCTATACTGTGATCGTAGTGGGACTTAGTATTTCGAGTGTTGCGATTGGCACACTCAAGCTTCCACTGTCTGGATCAACGTTTAATACTACGACATTGTTTGAATGTTGATTGACAACAAAAACATATTTTTTATCATCTGAAAACTGAAAACTGCGTGGCCAATGTCCACCACTTGTAAAGATACCTACGACACGCATCGAATTCTGACTCACATCAATATGATAAATCTCATCACGCCCGCGAATACTCGCATAAAGCGCATCTTGGTTTAGACCAAAGTGTAGATCTGATCCATAGGCATGAACATCATCAGAAAGTTGAAGCTGATCAATCTGTGTAAGTTTACCTGATGTTTCATCAATACTAAACTGTGTAACACTGTTTCCAAATTCACTAATGACATATAAGAACTTACCATCTTCGCTCATACTCATTTGCCGTGGTCCTTCATTCTCATTCATTTGAACAAAGGGCTGTTCTTTAATGCGTTGAATGATGCCTTCAGGAAAGACTCTATAGCAAAAAATACGATCTAAGCCTAGATTCGCCTCATATAAATATTGATTATTTTTGCTTAAAATCGTGGAGTGAGAACGTGGTTCATCACCCTCATGTTCAATGTTACTCATCACTTCAGTAAGCATACCCTCTTCATCATAGACCATTGTAAAGATATTTCCTGATCCATAGTTTGAACCAAACACGACATTGTCAAAAACAGTAATGTCACACGTTTGACTTCCACTTAAATCAAGACTACTAAGGTATTTGATGCTTCCATCTTCACTGATTTTAAAACTTGAAATTCGAGCACAATCATCCAATTCATTGGCAACAAAGAGGAAATTCTCTTTACGGCGGAGATGAATTGGATTGTGTACTTCATTGTTTTCTGATACTATTTTAAACTCATTATTTTCACTATTAAAGCTCACTTCATATATACTTGAGCCTTCATGTGAATACCCCCCAATATACTTTTTGTAAGTCATACTTTTCTCCTAGTTTTTTAAAGATTTCTTAAACTGTTCTTAAACAGATTTTTTATCAT
>JAAZDN010000056.1 GCA_012512805.1 Erysipelothrix sp.
ACATCTCATTGCCCATATCATAAATGAAGCCATATTAATTCGTGAAGATAACGAATTAACCATATAGTTAGGAGGGAAATCATGCCAATTATCGTAAACTTAGACGTTATGCTTGCGAAACGCAAGATGAGCCTCAGTCACTTAAGTGAGGAAGTTGGAATAACCTTATCCAATGTTTCAATCTTAAAAACAAACAAGGCCAAAGCCATCCGCTTTACAACACTTGATGCTATTTGTAAGGTATTGGATTGTCAACCCGGCGATATCTTAGAGTATCAACCGGAAGTCGAAGAGTAGTCAACATATAAAAACCTTAGTCCTTTACGTAGATTGTAATTGGCTAAGGTTTTTTCATACTTATTTTCTAAAGAATGTTGTGGCATCTTGCTTATCCACAATATTGAAACTTATGATTTCATTGAGAAGATCATATTTTATATCTTGATTCCACTTGATCTTAATAATGTTATCAGTGTATGCATATCCTGCTGCTTTAATATCACTGGCTTTAAGATTGATCGTGATTGCTTCTGGAGCAAGTGCAAAATGTGCTTTTGCTAAACTTATTCCAAGTATAAAGGTATCATGATCAGTATACATTAACTGATTCCATTTTATGACTGGTACTAAGTTTGGAAACTGTTCATTAACATATGTTGTTAATGCTGCCATCTTCTGCTGATTGTCTGGATCAACAATATCTAATAGAAAATCATGGACTACACTCATATCTTTTCCTCCATCTCTTTTATTATCTTAAGTATATATTTTTATTTTAATTAGTGTGTACTTAATCATCCATTAAAAAAACGCATTGAATATCAATGCGTCATTTCCTATTTAAATAGTGATACGTAATCAACAAATGCAAGTGCTGTACTGCTTAAGAATGATTGACTTGCTTCATTTAAGTTTAGGTTAAAGTTTTCATCAATTTGTGTGAAGATGTTACCGAATGACGCACGTGGTTGTGGCTTTACGTTAGCACCTAAGTATCCTAATAATGAACGTAATTGTTCTTGTGGTACCATACCACCTGAAATACCTGCACTAAATGAATAGATTAAGACAGGGTAGTCTAATGTTGGTTTTGGATCGTTCGCAACTTCTGCACGTGAGATCCAGTCAATTAAGTTTTTTAATGTTCCAGGAATTGATAAGTTGTATTCTGGAGATACAATAATAATTCCATCATATTCTTTTAATTGCGTTCTGAATGTCGCAACAGCCTCTGGTGTAGGGAATTCAATGTCTTGGTTAAATACAGGTACTTGATCGTAAAGTAATTCTGTAACGACTGCTTTTCCATCTAAGCTCTTTTCAATCTCTTTAATCATTTTTTTAGAAAGTGAGTTCACTCCTAAACTACCAGCGATTGCTGCAAATTTGTATTGTTTATCCATTTTAAAAATCTCCTCTTCATAATTTTTTACCTTATTAAATATACCAATTCGAAACAATTACTACCAATCTTATGCCCATTTTTTCACTATATCTTTTTAATTGTCAAAACGTTGTGAAATAAGGGTGTTTAATGACAAATGAATCCTTACAATTGGTATATGTTAAACCTTAAACTTACTAAATCTCTGTTTTTGTTACTGAGAAATTCCCCAATCATCCTACGATACTTTTTAAAATATTAACCTTTTATGTTCCAAATGTGTCTTAAATGGTACATAAAAGAATTGTTATTGTTTCTATATATGTAAAAAAATCCACCTACATTTAAGTAAGTGGACTCTTTTATGTGCTTATTTTATTTCTGAAACAGAGTATCCAATTTTTTCAACGGCTGCACTGAGTTGTTCATCAGATAAGTCAGATGTAACATTGATTGTTTTATCCACAAGATTAACGACAGCTTTAACACCATCTAATTCATTTAATCCTTTATCTAATTTCGCTTCGCAGTGGGCACAGTTCATACCTGGTACTGTTAATAATTTTTCCATATTGTCCTCCTATTTTCTATACATTAAACGTAGTCTTAAAGCATTTAATACAACTGAGATTGAACTAAAGCTCATTGCAGCTGCTGCAAATGATGGATTGAGCATAAAGCCAAGTCCTGCAAAGACACCTGCTGCTAGTGGGATCCCTAGTGTGTTATAGAAGAATGCCCAGAATAGATTTTGTTTAATGTTTCTTACTGTATCATTACTTATTTTAAGTGCTGTGACGACATCCGTCAACTTATTGTTCATTAAGACCGTATCCGCTGATTCAATCGCAACATCACTACCCGCACCAATTGCGATTCCAACATCTGCTCGAACAAGTGCAATCGAGTCATTAATACCATCTCCAACCATAGCAACCGTATGTTCATTATCTTGATACTGTGCAATGACTGCTTCTTTTTCATCCGGTAATACTTCAGCTACAACTTCACTAATACCGACTAAATCTTTGATCGCTTCTGCCGTAATACTATTATCACCCGTTAACATTACAACATTAATACCACGTGCTTGCATCGCTGCAATGGCTTCTTTACTATCAGCTTTAATTGTATCTGCTAAGGTTAGAACAGCCATCACTTCTTTTTCATTAGCTAAGAAGATCGGAGTCTTTCCTTCCCCTGCAAAGTCATCCACAATACTTAAGATGCCTTCAAAGTCGATATTATTGCTTTCAAGAAGTCGCTTGTTTCCAACATAATATTGTTTACTATTAATAGTTCCAACTAAACCTTGTCCCACAATCGCTTCAAAGCTTTCAACATCAATGAGTGTGACATCTTTTTCAACACCGTAGCGAACAATCGCTTCACCAAGAGGATGTTCTGATACTTTCTCCAATGATACAATCATTTCTAATACATCCTTTTCATCATGATTATTAAAAGTCACAACATCGATAACATTAAGAACGCCTTCTGTAATTGTACCTGTTTTATCTAAAATTACAGTATCAACCTTATGTAGTAATTCTAAGGATTCTGCTGTTTTAAAGAGAATTCCGTGTTCTGCTCCAAGTCCAGTACCAACCATAATAGCGACTGGTGTCGCAAGTCCTAAGGCACATGGACATGAGATGACGAGGACCGCAATTGCTGGCGCAAGAGATGAACTAAAATCACGTGTAATGGCGATCCAAACAATGAAGGTTACAATAGATATCCCAATAACAATCGGAACAAAGATACCACTGATCTTATCCGCAAGCTTTGCAATTGGAGCCTTTGTTGTATTTGCATTTTCCACAAGTTCAATAATCTTCGCTAAGGTAGTATCCTCACCAACGTGACTGACTTTTACATGTAGATATCCGGTTGTATTGATCGTTGCTCCAACAACCTTATCACCAATTGTTTTTTCAATTGGAAGACTTTCACCTGTTAAGGCACTTTCATCAACAAAGGTATTTCCTTCAACGACAATTCCATCAACAGGAACAATATTTCCTGGTTTTACAAGTACTATATCATCGACAAGAATATCTTCAACCATAATTTCTTCTTCAACATTGTTACGAATAACAATCGCTGTTTTCGGACTAAGATCAATAAGTTTTTGAATCGCATCAGACGTCTTACCTTTGGCACTGACTTCTAGATATTTCCCAACGGTAATGAGTCCTAAGATTGTACCTGCAGATTCAATGTATAAGTCCATAGAATATTTATGAACCAAATCCATGTTACTACTCGCAAGTCCAATACCAATCATGTAGATTGCAAAGATACCATAGACTACTGCAGCAGCCGATCCAATCGCAATTAAGGAATCCATATTTGGTTTACGACGTGCTAAGGCTTTGAATCCACTTTGGAAATATTTACGGTTAACGTACATAATTGGAAGTACAAGTAAGAATTGTGTAAAGGCAAAGCTGAGTGCATTTTCAGGACCAACTAAGAATGCCGGCATTGGAAGATACATCATTTCCCCCATTGCAATGTACATAAGTGGAATCATGAAGCTGAGTGAGATGATCAAACGCATACGCATTGATTTAATTTCTTTCTCAATTGCATTTTCACTTGAAACAGCTTGTTTATCTGCTCCCTTCACACTGGCATTGTATCCCGCATCTTCAACACTATCAATAATTGTATTATTATTTACGATTGCTTCATCGTAGTTTACGATCATACTGTTTGTAAGTAAACTTACAGAAACATCTTTAACACCATCAATTTTTTTAACACTATCTTCAACAGATGCAACACATGCCGAACATGTCATACCTGTAACGTTGTATACTATTTTCTCCATACATATCCTCCTAACTACTTATAGTTTACATTTGTAAACGTAGATTGTCAACACTAAGTATCACTTTTTAAAAATTTGTGAACTTTAGTTATAAAAAGCACCTCTAAGGGTGCTCTTATTTTTGTATAAATATTGTTCTATATATTATAGGACTTTAGATAAGAATTCTTTTGCTCTTTCTGAGTTTGGATTTGAGAAGAATTCTTGAGGATGTCCCACTTCCACGATTTCACCTTGATCCATAAAGACAACCTTATTCGCAACTTCTTGAGCAAACTTCATTTCGTGGGTAACGATAACCATTGTTGTTTTTTGTGCGGCTAGATTCGCCATAACGTTAAGTACTTCTTTAACCATTTCAGGATCAAGCGCACTTGTTGGCTCATCAAAGAGA
>JAAZDN010000001.1 GCA_012512805.1 Erysipelothrix sp.
AAACCATAGCATACACAGTTACAGTTCCACATGATGCTAACAACTTCACTATTGAGGCAATAAAGAATGATTTGGCTAAAGAAATAACGGCGGGTGTCGGGGATATGAATATTTCTGACTCTGACTTTCCATACATTCATGAAGTAAGAGTAGTTGACGCACAAAATGTTGTTCGGATTTACTCAATAACATTCATTAAAGCACCAAGTGAAGATCCGCGTTTAGGAAATATCACAACAGACAGAGGTACATTATCACCAATATTTGAGTCAGACAAAACAACTTACTCTATTGAGGTACCTTATGAAATGATTGATATAAACTTGATCACAACCAAAATTAGTCAAGATCTAGATGTTATAGGTGATGGTCTTAAGTCATTAGTTGTAGGTATAAACACATTTGAAATACAAGTCACTGCCGGCAGCAAGTCTATGACATATACAATTCATGTAAATCGTCTTGGTGGACTTGCGCAATTAGATTGGTTGACAGTAAGCGAATGTGAAATGAAACCTGAATTTGATAGTAAACATCTGCTATATCGTGTAAAAGTTCCATTTGAAACTGAGAGCTTAGTAATTGATGCTGGCTCCAAAAATCCTAGTGCGAATATCGTTGGCATTGGAGAAAAGGAATTAGAAGTAGGAATTAACATTTTCCAAGTGGTTGTTAAAACAAGTGAAGAAGTTTTAAAAATTTATTATGTTGTTGTCGATAGAGAATATGAGAATGAAGAAGATAATCCATATAAGGATGATTTATCATTAATCTACTTATCTCTTACAGATGAAAAACTAAATGAAGAGTTTGATCCAAGTGTATACAACTATACTGCTAAAACCGAAAACCAATATCCAGATGGGGTTGGTTTAATCGCAATTGCGATAAATCCCGAGGCGGATGTAGATATTGATGGCAATCATAATATAGTTGGTACGAATCATGTAATAACCATTACTGTTTCGCTTGGCGATTTAAGTCAAGATACGATAATTACATTTACCTTAGAAGATTTAAGATTGATGTCTGATGTTCACGAAATTGGGGAACTATACATTTCAACAATTAAACCTTCACAATCTGTATTAGATATAAAAAATCAGATGACAAATCCAAATGAACATTTAAGAATATATAAAAATGGCGAATTAATGTCTGACGAAGAAATAGTTGGTACTGGTGCAATAATCAAATTAGTAGTTAGTGAAAAAGAATATGATAGTAAAACGATTGTAGTATTAGGTGATATTAGTGGTGATGGACAGATACGAGTCAATGACTTTATGAGTGTTCAGAATCATTTATTAGGAACACCATTAGTTGATCATAAGTTTGTCGCCGCCGATATTAACGGTGATGGATCAATAAGGCTTAATGATTTTATGGCAATTCAAGATGATATATTGAAAATTGCGGGGATTCATAAATGATAGGAGAAACAAAAATGAAAATTAAAAAGAAACGCCAAAGAAAAATTCTAAGTATTTTGCTTTTGATATCATTGATGATACCAATATTTACAATGCATACGTTAGCTTTATCAACTAAATTCGAATTAAATCCAAATAAAACTGTTGTATCGCAAGGTGATAAAGTTACTATAAAAGTCAAAACAAAAGATGTAAACCAAATTAGTAGTGGTATCAACTCATATGTTGGAGTATTGGGATATGATTCTAAGTATTTATCATATGAATCAGGAACCTCATCAGTCAACGGATGGATGTTTGTTTATAATCAAACAAGTAAAGGGTTAATTGGATATGATCCTACTGGTGCTGACTTTAAAACATCTGATTTTGAAGTGTTCACTTTAACATTTAAAGTTTTAGATAATGCACCGCTTGGCGACACTACAGTAACTTTTAAAGATATAGATGTTGCTGATGGTAA
>JAAZDN010000057.1 GCA_012512805.1 Erysipelothrix sp.
GCAATGGGTCCTACTGATGGGTTAGCACGCCATCTTGAAGTTGTGGATACCGGAGGAGCTATTAGTGTACCAGTTGGAGATAATGTTTTAGGTCGGATGTTTAATGTCTTAGGTGAGCCCATTGATGAGATGGACTTTGATGATCAAGGTCTTCGTCACAGTATTCACCGTGAAGCACCAGCCTTTAAAGATCAAAGTGTTGAAACAAAAGTCTTAGAAACAGGCATTAAGGTCATTGATCTTCTCTGTCCCTTTCCTGTAGGTGGTAAGGTTGGACTCTTTGGTGGAGCCGGAGTTGGTAAGACGGTCCTTATGCAAGAGCTCATTCATAACATTGCGATTGGCTATGGTGGACTTTCTGTTGTAGCAGGTGTAGGGGAGCGTACACGTGAAGGAAACGATCTCTACTATGAAATGAAAAATGCGAATGTTCTTGATAAGACAACACTTGTCTATGGTCAGATGAATGAATCCCCTGGAGCAAGAATGCGGGTTGCCTTATCTGCGCTAACGATGGCTGAGTACTTCAGAGATGAGAAAAAACAAGATGTGCTCTTGTTTATTGATAATATCTTTAGATTTACCCAAGCCGGATCAGAAGTGTCAGCACTCTTAGGAAGAATGCCATCCGCAGTTGGATATCAGCCAACCTTGGCGACAGAGATGGGACAGCTTCAAGAGCGCATAACATCCACTAAAGATGGATCGATAACCTCAGTTCAAGCAATATACGTCCCAGCTGATGATCTTACAGATCCTGCTGCTGCCGTAGCCTTTTCACATCTTGATGCGCGAATTGTTTTAGATCGTAACATTGCTGCATTGGGTATTTATCCAGCCGTTGATCCTTTAGAATCAAGTAGTAGTTTACTAAATGCAGATGTTGTTAGTGAAGTCCATGTTCAAACAGCATTAGAAGTCCAACAGATGTTACACCGTTACAAGGAACTTCAAGACATTATCGCGATACTTGGTATGGATGAACTCAGTGATGAAGATAAGGTCATTGTAAATCGTGCAAGACGTTTAAGAAACTTCTTATCACAACCCTTTGCGGTTGCGGAAACCTTCTCAGGCATTGAAGGAGAGTTCGTACCACTTGCTGAAACAATCGAAAGTTTTAGAGCCATACTTGATGGTGAAGTGGATAATATCCCAGAAACATACTTCCTCTTTGCATCAAATATTGACAGCGTCAAAGCAAAGGCTGAAGCGGGTCTATAATGTACCATCTTAAAATTATTACGACCCATAAAACATATGCTGAAATGGATGTTGATAAGGTTACCTTATTAACAAGTGATGGATACATTACAATGTTAAGTAATCATATGGATACTATCACAACCGTTGAAAATGGTGTCATGCGCATTACTGTAAATAAAGAGATTACATCCTATGCGATATCGAGTGGACTCTTTACCTTCAAAGATAATCAAGCAATTTTACTTATTGATACGATTGAACATAGTGATGAAGTAGATGTGAAACGTGCAGAAGCAGCGAAAGAACGAGCTGAAGCACGTATTAAAAATCATGAAAGTGCTGATGAAGTCAAACGTGGAGAACTGGCGCTTAAGCGTGCGATCACCCGACTTAAAATTAATCAATAGATATAAAACAAATAATACCTAAAAGTAAAGGGCAGTCCAAATTAATTTGGGGTGCTGACTAAATTAGGTATACAATATCTTGGGATTTATTTTACCCCAACAAAGTTTAGTCAATGAGACGGATTACCGATATGGTAATCCGTTTTTTTAAAGTGGGGTTTATCATCTTTTTAAATACCAAAAACGTGTCAATCCTTTCATTAGTACCTTCATCATAAAATAAAAAACAAGTTAGGTCCATAAGAAATACAGAACATAACTTGTATAAAAACGATGTAACCAACAAACAACCCCAATACTCTTCATTCAATGAATGTTAGTGATAACATAACAAAAACAAACAACCCCAATATATTTTGTTCAAAGACAAAACCCCAACATACTTTTCTATTCCATTAGAAGAAAGCCGAATACACTTCGGTTTTTTATTTTGGGGTCTTTAGTATAAACTACAAGTTACATTTACAAAAAATCAACAACAAATTAAAGAACTACAACCTAACTTTATACTTAACGTTCTAACCTAATTTAACACGTATAGTTTACACGAAACACGTATAATTGTATAAAATGTATATTAAAGTATGAAATTAGGGGGTTTAAATGCGAAACTTAAGAAATATGACGACTATAAAAATGTGCCTTTTGATGTGTGCTTATACAAACAGTCGTCTTGATGAGATAAATAAAAAGATTGAGTAAAGTGAAACAATGAAAGTTGAACAAGTAGAAGTTCAAAATATTGATCAAGATGAAAATAAACAAGATATTGAACATGTGACTTATGGAGAGATTGAGACTATTGATCGCATTGTTTACTATGAAGTACTCAAGGATATTGAAGATCAAAATCAACCACTAGGAAACAGAGGGATTTTAAGTGAAGGAAACAATGGACTAAAACGCCAAGAAGTCCGTGATGTATTTATTAACGGTATATTTAATCATCAAGAATTAGTGAAGGATACGTATGATGTACGCTTCGTTCAACATGAACAATCAAGAATTGGTACGAAGGTTAATAATGTGAAGTCCAAAGCTGCGATTAATGAAAGTTTTACTGATGAAATCACACGCTTTGTAAATGTTCAACGCGAACAATATGGATTAAGTGCTGTTGTGAAAAGTACGGGTATCATCCAAGAGGTTTCGAATATTCGAGCTCATGAGATTATAAGTAGTTTCAGTCATACTTCAGTATCTAATAACGTTGGAAACTATTTTGAAGCCTTATATCGCTGTAGTAATGAGAGTAGTCAAGAACGTATTGTAGAGGCATGGATGAAAAGTCCAGCTCACCGTGAAGTCTTACTCAATACGGATTCGAAGGCACAAAGCGTGGGACTTTTCATTGATGATTTTGGAAGTATCTTTGTCGTATTACTAATGCAACCGACATGGATTTAAAATATATTGAACGCTCTGCTATTTGGCAGAGTTTTATTATGCGATGATACATAAATGAATGAGAATGATATAATATAACGATATTAAAGGTTCACTAAAAAATAGCGTATATTGTATGATAGAATAATAAGTGAATAAAATTATGGGTGGTGAGTTATGAAACGATTGATTATATTATTTATTTTGTTATTAACGGGGTGTAGTACTGCTCAACAAAGCGTTATGTGCCAAGTCGTTTATGATGATGAGGCAGGTAAGGTTGAACGCTCACTTTTAATTACACATAAGGATAACGAAGTTGTCAGTGTTGAAAGTGAAGATAAGATCTATTTTGATGATGCACTCACGCAAGAAATGGCTGAGAAATTACAAGGTGAACTTGTGGAAAAGTACAAGAATGAGTCAAATATTACATACAATACTGAAGTGATGTCTGATTATTTAAAAATCAGTGCGAAGCTTTCTAATTTCGCAAAAGCAAGTGATTTAGAACTTAGTATGATCGGCTTAAGTGTAACGGATAAAACCTTGCCCATTGGATTATCGGAAACATTATTACTCAATCAAATCAACGGTTATTCGTGTGAGGATTTAGATTAATTAGATAGGTGGTGCTTAAATGTTTAAAAAATTAGTAAAAGCTTCAGTCGTAGCGGCAGGTGCTTATGTAGTGATGAAGGTCATCAGTGAAAAACAGGAACGTGAGTCCACACTTCGACCTTTAACTGCTGAGGAAGTCATTGGTATGTTTAATGATTATGGTTTAAATATCTTACTTGGCTATGATGACAAGGTTATTCATTTTCTAAGTCAAGATAAGAGTGTAGCGATCAAATGTAGTGTTACCGATGATTTAGATGTCCATGTTATTGAATACTATGGTGCAGATTATCTGACCGAGGCTTTAGAGGTTGTGTATGCTCGTAACAATTCGTTTGTAAATACAACATCACAACATAGTTTTTATCGTTTACTTGGCCGCATTGGCGTGAGTGAACAACGTTTTTTACAATTAATAAATGAAATCGTCAATGATCCGAAACTAGCGGATCTATCAATATAAGGAGTTGAAATCATGGAAGTTATTCGTGCTATACTAGGAATTTTAATTGGAGTCTTTGTACTTACTGTTTTCTTAAATTTATTAGGACCACTTTTAATTCTTTTCTTAATTTTTATTGCGATTGTCTTTGCGCGTTCTTATTTCTTAAATCGTAAAATGCAATCACGTCCACGCTATAGTGAAGGTCCACGCCAACAACAATCACGCCAAAGGCAAACAAGCAGTACACAATCAACAGGTCGTCGTGCTACAAGTAGTGATGTCTTCGAAGCAGAGTATACTGAAGAAGAGTTAGATTAAACATGGAAGCCCGCCTCTTACAAAAGAGCGACCGAGCCTCTTTATTTGCCTTTATCAATAGTGAATCACATCTTGATCGTAGTGCTGTTGATCAATTTTTTCATGATGTAATAGAAAATAAAAAGGGAATAATCGTCATTGAAGATGAGATTATTTTTGCACTGGTGATCTTTGAAGAGCGGCTTTTAAATGTGTGTGGCTTTAAGGTGAAAGCGGCCCACGTCATCCAATCGATACTCCGTCAAGATGGTGATCAAATGGGACTTTTGAAAAAGTGCTTTGACGTATTAAAATCTGAATATTTAATAACACTCAATCATCTTGATGAACATTTTGATGTGAATAATGTCTTTGTTAATCGACAAGCATATACGATATACCGTCAACATCTTCCAAATGTAAAAGGATATTATGTGAGTGATGATTACGAACCACAATCCTTACATTCACTGTATCGATACTTTATGAGCAAGTTTTCTATTGCCTTTGATGAAAAAGATCAGTTGGATTTAGAAGGTTTGAAGCAAGAACATGAAATCTTTGTTTCACAAAATGAAGAGGGGATTAACGGATTTATAATATATAGTTATAAAAAAGGAGTTATGCATGTTAAGACACTTATCTATAAGGATGCAAAAGCGCTTTTAAGCTTATTAAATCAAGCAATGGGAATGAATGATAAACTCATTGTTGAAGTATCAAGCTTTGAGCATATAAATAAAGTAATAAAACAAGCTGTGTGTGAGGCAAGTGATGAGGTTGAAATTATCGTAAATAATCTAGAGGTATTTATACGATTATTTAATCATAAAAGTCCAAACATTACGCATTTAATAAATAAGAATAAACTCAGCTATTATTTTGTTTAAAAAGTAAGTTTAAGTGTGATGAATATTTAGGGTTTGAGGATTTTATCACAATTGACAATTTGTAGATTACCTAGTAAAATAGATATGTATATAAAAGGAGGAGTTAATTATGGCAATTAAAGTAGCAATTAACGGTTTTGGTAGAATTGGGAGATTAGCATTCCGTGAAATGTTTGACGATGCAGATTTTGATATCGTTGCAATCAATAACTTAGGAAATGCAGAAGACTTAGCATACGTTTTAAAATATGACTCAGCACAAGGACCTTGGAAAACTGATTCAATTTCAGTTGAAGGTGACAAACTTGTTGTTGATGGAAAAGAAGTATTAGTATGCGCTGATAGAGATCCTAAAAACTTACCTTGGGAAGAATTAGATGTAGACTTAGTATTAGAATGTACTGGTGCTTTCAGAAGTGCAGAAGCAGCACAAGCGCATATTGATGCAGGTGCTAAAAAAGTACTAATTTCAGCTCCAGGATCAGGAGACTTAAAAACTATCGTTTATGGTGTTAACCATGAAGAATTAGATGGTACTGAATTAGTTGCATCAGCAGCTTCATGTACAACTAACTGTTTAGCTCCAATGGCTAACGCTTTACACAATGAATTCGGTATCAAACACGGTATGATGACTACAATTCAT
Source organism: Erysipelothrix sp. (assembly GCA_012512805.1). Classification (GTDB taxonomy): domain Bacteria; phylum Bacillota_I; class Bacilli_A; order Erysipelotrichales; family Erysipelotrichaceae; genus JAAZDN01. The sequence goes on from JAAZDN010000057.1 coordinate 5,899, forward strand.
GCTTACACTAATGATCAAAATACATTAGACGGTACTCACCCAGGTGGTGATCAAAGACGTGGACGTGCTGCTGCAGCAAACATCGTTCCAAACACAACAGGAGCTGCAAAAGCAATTGGTTTAGTTATCCCTGAATTAGCAGGAAAATTAGACGGAGCAGCACAACGTGTGCCTGTTATTACAGGATCAGTCGTTGAATTATTCTCAGTATTAGACAAAAAAGTTACTGAAGAAGAAATTAACGAAGTTATGGCTAAATATGCAAATGATGCATATGGTTATAACGTAGATAACATTGTTTCAAGTGACATCATTGGATCAAAATTTGGATCAATCTTTGACGCAACTCAAACAAAAGTTATGGAAGTTAACGGTGAACAATTAGTTAAAACTGTTGCTTGGTATGACAACGAAATGTCATTTACAGCAAACATGGTTAAAACAGCTAAACACTGGGCAAACGCTTAATTAGCAAAACATAATTACTTAAAGGGTGGTGTAAACCACCTTTTTTTATTAGGAGATGTATGAAAACAATCTATCAAAAACAAAAAACCTTTTATAAAAACGGATATACACAATCAAAAACATTTCGTGAACACCAGCTCATCTTATTAAGAAAAGCACTCAAAAAATATGATGCAGACCTTAAGGAAGCGCTCTTTAATGATCTAGGAAAAGATGCAAGAGAAGCCACTCTCAGTGAAATTTTCATGGTGCAAAATGCATTATCCAGTGCCATAAAAAATATTGAAAAATTCAGCGGGCGTATAAAAAAGAAAACACCACTTATACTGTTTGGAGCAAAGAGTTATACACGCTATTTACCCTATGGTAATACGCTCATTATGAATGCCTATAATTATCCACTGCTCTTAAGCTTAGAGCCTTTAATCGGGGCCATAGCAGCTGGAAATACAGTCATGCTTGCACTTTCAAAGAAATCATCTTATACAAATAAAGTCATCATAAACATCATCAACGAGTGTTATGAAGAGTACTATATATATGCCTTTGAAACTGATCGTCAGCTCAATCAACAACTCTTTGACATTCCCTTTGATAAATTCTTCTTTACAGGCAGTCAAAGGGTTGGAAAACACGTGTATCTGGCTGCCGCAAAACATCTTTCAAGTGTCACCTTAGAGCTTGGAGGAAAAAGTCCTGCCATCGTCTTACGTGATGCCGATCTTAAGGCGAGTGCAAAACAAATTCTTTACTCTAAAGGATTAAACAGTGGTCAAACATGCATTGCAACGGACTACATCTTAGTGGATGCTGCCATTGAAAAAGACTTTATTAATGAGTTGATTAAACAAAAGAATATGATGTATCCAAACCTGGATAGTTTTCCGAAGTTTGTTGATAAAGACGCTTATAATAAGACAAAAAAACAGCTAGAGTTGGATAAAGACTATATTGTATCTGCTGGTGAAGATGATGAAGATGCACAAAAAGTTGGAATTACACTTCTAAGTATTCCACATCATAAACTGGATGAAGCGGCATCAATGCAAGCTGAAAACTTTAATACAATCCTTCCAATCCTATCATTTAAAAGTATGAATGAAGCGATCGAAATTACGGATAAGTATCCAAATCCCTTAGCGCTTTATGTCTTTGGAAAACGACGTATGAACATTGATTTTATGATTGATCATATTGCGAGTGGTGGTGTTTGTGTAAACAGTACACTCTTACATATGGTGAATGATTCGCTACCCTTTGGAGGATTTAAACAATCAGGAATTGGCTCTTATCATGGACGATATAGTTTTAAAACGTTTGCGAGTGAGCAGGCAGTCATGTATACTAGAACTCGTAAAATACAAAATATAATCTTACCACCCTATCGGTGGCCCTTTAAAAAGTAAGTGAGGAAATTAAACATGAAAATCTATAACAGTCTCAGTAATCAATTAGAACACTTTGTTTCGATTAAAGAAAATGAACTTTCAATGTACGTCTGTGGACCCACTGTCTACAACGATCCGCACATTGGAAATGCCCGACCTTTAATTGTTTTTGACATGGTATATCGTGTCTTTAAGCAGTTAGGCTATGATGTTCACTATGTATCGAACTATACGGATATTGATGATCGTATTATTTTAAAGGCAATTGAAGAAAATGTAACGGCTAAGGACATTTCTGAGCGCTATATTAACGCCTACCGTGATGTTGCGGATGCCTTAAATGTCGTTGCTCCAAACACAATTCAAGTAACCGATACGATCCCACAAATCAATGACTACATTCAAATGTTGGTCGATGAAGGATACGCTTATGCAGTGGGTACAAATGTGTACTTCCGTGTGAGTAAAATTAAAGACTATGGTAAATTATCGAAACAAAATGTTGATGATTTACTTGTCGGAGCCCGTATTGAAGAAAACAGTGAGAAAGAAAATCCACTTGACTTTACCTTATGGAAAGAAACAGAAGTTGGAGAAGTATACGCATCAAACTTTGGAGAAGGACGTCCGGGCTGGCATACGGAATGTGTGGTCATGATCAAAGAAAAGTTTAATGGACCAATTGATATTCATGGTGGCGGCTTAGACTTAAAATTCCCACATCATGAAAATGAACTTGCGCAAGTAATTGATGGAACGAACTTAGCGAATTATTGGATGCACAATGGACTCATTAACATTAACAATGAAAAGATGAGTAAGTCGCAAGGAACTGTCATCTTAGCGAAAGATATGGTGAAAGACTATGGCGCTGCGGTTGTTCGTTGGTTACTCCTTTCAACACACTATCGTTCACCATTAAACTTGACGGATGAATACATCAAACAAGCTCAAGCTGAAATTGTCCGCCTAACAACATCATTAAATAAGGTACGTTTATTTGAAGTTCAGTTTGATCATACAAATACAAATGAGATTGATGAAGCAATCTTAAATGAATTTATGGATCAATTGAAACAAGACTTCAATACTGCGAATGCATATAAGGTTATCTTTGATACCTTAAAACTGGTAAATAGTGAACTTAGAAATCGTTCAGCCTACTTTGGAAATATGTCTCGTTACAGTAATACCTTATTAAAAATGTTAGATATCTTAGGGATAAAACTTGATTTAATTAATCCAAGTAAAGAAGATTTAGAACTCATAAGTGCTTGGGAAGAAGCGAAATTAAACAAGGATTTCGAACGCGCAGACACCCTTCGTGCACAACTAATGGAAAAGGGATTGATTTAATGAGTATTGCTTATAAACAGTTCAATGGAAATACGCTAGCCTTTATTGGCGATGGCGAAATAAGTCTCTATGTGCGTAAACATTTAGTCGCACTAGGATTTAGTAAATCAAAGGATCTTCAACAAAAAAGTGTTATCTATGTTTCTGCAAAGGGTCAAGCGGATTTTATGCAACATGTACTGAGCTTAGAAATACTCAGTGAGAATGAAGAGACAATGTATAAGCGCGGTCGTAATGCGAATGTTGGTGCTTCAGCAAAAAATGCATCCATTACAACATATCGTATGGCGAGTGGTTTTGAATCACTGATCGGATATTTAAGTTATGATGATACAAAACGGATGAATGAAATACTAGATTTAATGTGGGAATACCACAATAATGCACAAAAATAAAACTTGAGACTAATTTAAGGAGAAAGTATGCAACAATATATATACGGTAAGAATATCGTGTTTGATAAATTGAAAAAAAAGGACAGTGATATTGTCGAAATCTTTGAGAGTGGTAAGCGTCATCAGAACATAATTGACATAGCGAAGCAACAGAATATTAATGTTAAAATTATTGATCAAGCAAAAATGGACAAGCAATTCAAGGGCAATCACCAAGGTGTTGTGGCCCACGTACTTTCGTATGAGTATGCACAGTTATCAGATATTATCATTGACAAGCCGGATGCTACAATTCTAATGTTAGATCAGGTTGAAGATCCACATAACTTTGGTGCAATCATTCGAAGCGCAGCTGCGGTAGGTGTTGATGGAATTGTGATTTTAGATCGACGAGCAGTTGGAGTGACTCCAACCGTTATTAAAACGGCGGCAGGTGCGATAGATAACGTAAAAATTGTTAAGGTCAATAATTTAAAACGGGCCATGGAAACCTTAAAAGATGCAGGATACTGGATTGTGGGTAGTGATTTACGTGATGCTGTGGCATATACGGATATCAACTACAACATGAAGACCGTTCTGATTATGGGATCTGAAGGTAAGGGGATGTCACGATTAGTTCGTGAGGGCTGTGATTACATTGCGAAAATACCCATTGTAAATGATGTGGAATCACTGAACGTCTCAGTGGCGACGGGTGTACTACTTTATGAGATTTTAAGACAGAGAACACAAAAATAAATGATCCTAGAAAAGGAGCGTTTATGTATCGAAAAAATGACTATGAATTACTTTACTTAATTTGTGAAGACAATGAAACGGCACAGTATTCTTTAATTGAGAAATACAATCTCTTAGTTTGGAAGAGTGTCAACAATGTCTACAACGGTTATGTACCGCAGGGAATTGAACGTGATGATTTGTATCAAGAAGGAAGTATCGCCTTATTTGGTGCCTTTAATTCCTTTGATGTCGATCGTTGTGTACCATTCTTTGCCTTTGCAAAGCTATGTATAGAACGGAGCATGATTGGTTATATGCGCAAGTTTAGTACCTTATCAAGCAAGCAGTTCTATAATAGTTTATCTTTAGATGCGTTTATTTCGGATGATGTCAATTTATATTTTAGTGATGTCTTAGCCGATAATCAAGAAGTGAGTATATTAACGAAGTACGATGAACAAGTTGGTCATTTATATTTGTATAGTCCAATTATCACTGATTTTGAAAAGAATGTCCTTATTCTTCAAATTGCTGGATTCTCCTATAGTGAGAGTGCCAATCATCTAAAATGTAGTGTTAAGAAGATTGACAACACCATTCAAAAAATCAAACGAATTCTTAATTAGAAAGCTGAACTCTCAGCTTTTTTTAGTGAGAAAATCTATAGGTCAGCGAGAAGAAGTGGTACAATAGGAGGTATAAATATGGAGGTTTTAAAATGGAAACTTTAAATAATAAAATGATTGAATGGCGTCGACATTTTCATGCTCACCCTGAAGTGTCTTTTCAAGAGTTTGAAACCGCGAATTATATATATGAAAAACTTGAAGCGATGAATGTGTATCGCTTAGAGCGTTTAACACCAACGAGTGTTATTGCGACCTTAAAAGGAAAAGAGCCTGGATTAACGATTGCCCTACGTGCAGATATTGATGCACTTCCTATCTTTGAAGAAGCAGACGTTGAATTTAGATCAAAGGTTGATGGGGTGATGCATGCCTGTGGTCACGATACGCATGCAACGATGTTACTTGGAACCGCTGAAATACTATCAACAATGCAAGATCAAATAAAGGGAACCGTAAAACTCATCTTTCAACATGCTGAGGAACTTCCACCGGGTGGTGCAAGTGAGCTTGTTGCTAAAGGTGTCATGGATGATGTTGACCTTGTCTTTGGACAACATATCTTCCCGATGATGCCAACAGGAAGCATTACCTTATATGATGGTATTATGACAGCCGCAAGTGATATCTTTGAAATTAAACTTAAGGGTAAGGGAGCACATGGATCCATGCCACATCTAGCGCTTGATCCAATTATGAGCGGCGCTAAGATTGTGAGCAGTGTGAATGCTTTGGTGAGTCAACGTGTGAATGCCTTTGATCACGCAACCATTTCATTTGGGTCATTTACTGCTGGAAATGCCCCAAACATTATTCCGGATAGCGCAACCTTATCTGGATCAGTACGAACATTAAATGCGGAAGTAAGAACACAAATTGAAGCGGACATTAAAGCAATTGTTGAGCACACAAGTGCAATGGATCATTTAGAAGCTGAAGTCATTTATACACACGGCTATGCTCCGATCGTTAACGATGAGAAGGCGATGCACTATGTCAAGGCTGCGGCACTTGATGTTGTAGGTGAAGCACACATTGCACAGGGTCAAACCATGATGGTCTCTGAAGACTTCTCAGCCTATCTAAGTAAGGCTCCCGGTGCCTTCTTTGCTTTGGGTGGTGGAGAAGCCAAAGATGGTTATGGTTATATTAACCATCACCCTAAATTTAAAGTTGATGAAGATGCCATGATGATTGGTGTAAGGATGTTTGTATCACTCATTGAACAACTGTTAGTAAAATAAAATAGACATAAGGCATAGGATTTGTTGACTAAAGAAGCCGGTAGTGTTAATATTAGTAATAGTAAAAGCGAGGTGTTTTCATTATGGCTACAAAGAAGAATAAGATTATCTTAACGTGTAAAGTTTGTTTGTCACGAAATTATTCGACAGTGAAAAACAAGCAAACGTCAACAGAGCGTTTAGAGTTAAATAAATTTTGTAAGAAATGTGGAACACACACAGTTCATCAAGAAACACGATAGGAGCGAATTTATATGAAATGGTTTAGTTTAAAAGGAATAGTTCAGGAAGCAAAAAAAGTCAGATGGCCAAGAAGAAATGAAATCGCTAAAGATTCATTTACATCAATCGTATTTATTTTAATCTTTGCGGCATTCTTTGTATTAAGTGACTTACTCATTACAATAGCTCTTACTGCAATTGGGGTTCTTAACTAATGAGTGAACAATTAAATATACAAACACAAGATGAAACAGTTGAAGCACGTCAAAGTACACTTAACTTTATTCACTTAATTAGAAATGAAGTGAGTCAAGATAGCTTTGATACAAAAGATAACTTAGTAGCGGTTTTAGATAAGGTTGTATCCTTAATGGATCGTGGTCGTATTCGTTTATACGAAGACTTTATTGAACTCTCAAGCTACTTAGTTGTTATTAAAGACTATATTCTTGAAAAGAACTATAGTGAAGTGGATGCTGAAGTAACTGCGATCAATACTGTTTTAGATAAAATTATGCAACGTCACTGGTATGTTGTTAATACATACTCAGGACATGAAAACCGTGTTAAAGAAAACTTAGAACGTCGTGTTGAAACGATGGGAATTGAAGACGCTCTTTATCAAATCTTAGTTGCTGAAGAAGAAGAAATTGAAGTTCGTAACGATAAACAAATTAAGAAAATGCGTAACCTATACCCAGGATACTTATTTGTTGAAATGATCATGACGGATGAAGCATGGTATGTTGTTCGTAATACTCCAGGCGTTACAGGATTTATTGGATCAAGTGGTGGTGGAGCAAAACCATTCCCAGTATCTGATGAAGAAATTGAAAGTATTCTCCAACGTATTGGTATGACAGAACTCAAAGTCATTGCGAACTTTGAAGTTGGTGACTTCGTTAAGATCTTGAATGGACCATTCCGTGGTATTGAGGGAACGGTTGAATCAATGAGTGATGAAACATCAAAAGCAAATATCCTTACAACTATGTTTGGTCGTGAAACACTAACAGAAGTTGGATATCTCGACTTACAAAAAGTAGATTAATAAAATACTGGCACCTATGAGCAATCATAGGTGTTTTTTTCTCTTTA
>JAAZDN010000058.1 GCA_012512805.1 Erysipelothrix sp.
GCGTGATCTAAAAATCCAAGTAAGGAGTGTTTCACTTGTTTACTTTGAAGTGTTTCTAAGAGCTCTAAGTTAGAAAGTGCATTGTAGTCAAGTTTTAAATATCCATCATTACTGATAAGTTGTACAGGGCGTAAGTGATAAAGAGCCTTCATTTGTGTTGCATGTAAATAGCTAAGTAAGAGTTGAATGGCTTCAACATTAAATTGATTGTCTATATGGTTATACAGTGGTGTACTCTCATTTAGAATTTCAACAGTCTCTACTTCTGATACTGTCATCTCATTTAAAAATTGAAGACGACGCTTAAGGCCTTGATCAAGATCTTTTTGTACTACAACTTCCTTCGTATTGTAGTTAAGTAAACTTGCGATCAGTTTGTCTACATCATGTTCAACATTAAAACTGATCAACTTTCCACTCGACATATCATTTAAACAGAGGGCATAGCCATAATCATAGTCATGAACACCCGCAATAAAAATACTTTCACTCTGATCACTCAACTCATCCATGATCGTTCCTGGTGTCACAATTTTTACGACACCACGTTTCACAATCCCTTCAGCCTCAGCTGGATTTTCTAACTGTTCGACAATCGCAATCTTATATCCTTTGGATGCTAGGCGATAAATGTATGAGGCAGAAGCATGATGGGGAACACCACACATTGGAATTTTCTCATCGGAGTTATTACGTGCTGTTAAGACTAAATTTAACTCCTGTGATGCAACTTCAGCATCTTTAAAAAAGAGTTCATAAAAATCGCCTAAACGATAGAACAAGAGTGCATCTTCATGATCTTTTTTAATTTCAAGATACTGACGTATCATCGGTGTGTATTTTTTCATAATCTACCTCAACTTCTTGCCTATATTGTAACAAAAAAGCCCACCATTATAAAGGCAGGCTACTGTATTCAGTGTTTATACAATCATCTTTAATTCAAAAAGTCATGACGTTTTAAGATGAGTCCAATCGCACCTATTATTCCAACAATCCAGATGCTCACCATCAGCACACCATGGATAAACGTATAGGGTGTTAGATTCATTAACAACTTAATCGGATTCATAAAGGTAAAGGGTAAGAACTCTAAGAATTTCTGTCCGATAAAGAGATCGGTTAAGATTAAACTGACGCCTAAAATACCGACGAGGGCTATCAGATTAAGTAGCGCTGTTTTAAACTTCAAACTGAGTAAGGTATTTAAACTGGCCATCAACATAAAGATTAAGAGTAGGTATGATACAAGTAGTGAAATATAATGACCGACAGTAATCGATTGGAAGCCTATAACATCAGGAGAACATACCAAAGCACCACCATAACCGATTCCATAACGATCTGTTGTAAACTGAGTAATTGGTCCAAAATTACAGACGTTTTTAAAGGTGGAAAAGTCTGATGCTAGGATATATTTATTCACAATGTATGAATATTGTTTATGCGGTGCAAAACTACTGAGTGTATGCTTACTAATATGTATAGGATAATTCCAGGCTGTATAGCCATCGATCATCGTTAATACAAGTGCACATATGAGTATTGGAACAAAGAGAACGATCATCATGCTACTATATGCCGATAATACCTTAATGATAAAATAGCGCATCCGTCGCATTGGTGATGACATGATCGTCTTAATGACTCCCGAGTTAACGTCCTTATAAATACTGTCAAAGACAATGACGGTTGATAAGAAGACAAGCATGACAAAGGCCATATCTAAGTATTTCGTAACAAAGAAACTCGCAGGAAACTTTTGATCAAGATCATAGGGCTGTCCTGTTTTTAAGGCATACATATAATTATTAAAATTGAGAATAAGATTTGAGTAAATGCTTGGATTTACGAAACCTACCTTAAGCTTATGCGACATAACTTCGATCATTTTATGATCTTCAAGATAGGCGAGCTGAACCTCTAAACTATCATAGTCCAAAAGCTTCTCACCAATAAGTTTTTGATACTCACTGTTTCCACTTTGAATACTTTCTCTTACTCCACTAAAATATATATGGCTCAAACTAAAGTATGTCTTTACTTTTTCTTCTTCATCCATTTCATTAAGAAAACGATAGGCAAGGTGATCAAAGTTCTGTGTATACTCTTTCTCCGCCTCACATCCTGGATTGTCACTATTTAATCCAAGGCAATCAAGATCTAAACGGAGGCGGTTTTGTTCATCTAAAAACATAATATCACGTATTAAGAAGTGATGAATTTCAGTAACTTTATCTTCTACAAAAACACGATATCCCTTCTCTTCTGGAAGTTTTAAACGATTGGGAATGACCAGCATTAAAATGGATGCAAGTACAACGACTAGAATAAAGAGTACCTTACGACTTTTAAGTGTACGCACAACATCTTGAAGGATCCATTTAAGCATATTAAATACCTCCATAAGAAAGGATACCTTGTTTACATTCTGGTAAAACAAGTACTGTTTGTCTTCTTTTAATGTTTTGTACAATCATATGCCACTACTCCTATCTGAATAGAATGCGCACTTTAATTAGTCACTAAAGTCATGTCGTTTTAATGCAAAGATGGCCCATCCATTAATTAAAATCAACCAACCTCCTAGGGTGAATATGCCATTTAAATACGTATAGGGAATCGTCTCCATAAGTAATTGTGGTCCATTCATAAAGGTAAAGGGTAAGAATTTTAAGAAGGCTTTGCCAATATTTAAGTCGGTCATAAATAAACTAATACCAACAATACTACACAGTACAACTATATTAATTAATGCTGACTTCACATAAAGGCTCATAAGGTTATTAATACTTGCGAGCAGGGCAATAAGTAGTATTAAGTGTACTAGAATAAGTATTAAATACTGGCCCAGTGAGATCGTCATAAAACTGGTGAAATCCGGTAAACATGGTGTATCTGCTGCAAAGGCACCCGTTGCGATATCTGAAACATACTGTGTAATTGGACCAATGTTACAGATTGTTTGATACGTACTAAAATCAGCTGCCGGTTTTTCTAAATTTACTACCGCAGTATACTGTTTAAAAGGTGTAAAGCCTGTAAGACTTGATCTACTAATTTGGATTGGATAGCCAAGCCCTATGACGCCTTCCATTAAATAGAGTATGATACTCATAAGTAAAAGTGGGATGAGTACAACGATAGTAATGCTAAGCATTGCGGATGAGAACTTTAAGATAAAGTAATGCACCCGTCTTTTTGGACTCGACATTATGGTCTTAATGACACCTGATTGATAGTCTTTATATAGGCTATCAAAGATGATCACAATCGCAATGAATACGATAAGCATTAAACTATACTGAAGATATGTCGCTAAAAAGTATGCCGCTGAGTTCACAATATTAAAGTTTTCAGGAATACTGTGCTCATGGTAATACAACTGTGTCGCAATACTCACCATTGATTCTGAAAATATTATCGGACTAATAAAGCCTGTTTGTAATTGATATGGAAAGGGTTTATGAAGTTTCTGTGTTTCAATATAATTTAGAATCGTATCAATCTTATGATAATCAAGGAGTTTTGGCTTTAATAAGAATTGATAGTCCTCATTTTCTGCTTCAACCTGATCTTTTATATTCGTTAAGTAAATATGAACTAAACTATAATAGTCTCGTTCTACATCTTCACTCTCTAAATCAAAAATATGAATACTGTTGTCATAGATGCTGAAACGACGATTATATTCTATTTCACCCGCACATTGTATGGGATCCTGTTTATCACCGGTGCATGTAGATAAAAAACGACCTTTTAATTCACTATGAATGTCTAACACTTCACTGCCTAAATTGGGCATCACCATCATTTGATAACTTCCATCATCGTTGACGATCGTACGTGTTGTTTCATAAGAATTAAGGCGCGACACTATACCTGTTGTTACAAGAATACTGACGATGATAACGAGTAATAGAAATACTACTTTACGACTTTTAAGTGTGCGTTTTGTATCTTGAAGTATCCATTTTAACATAAGATAAACTCCTTTCTATTAATGTGTAAAATCATGCCGTTTTAACCGATACATGGTAAATACATTGAGTCCAATAAGCCATGATCCTAAGGTTACAAGTCCATTAAGATATGTATATGGAATTGTCCCCATTAATAGTTGTACTGGATTGATAAAGGTAAAGGGTAAAAATTTCAAGAAGGCTTGTCCCATAAACAAATCAATAAGCACTAAGCTCACACCTAAGATTCCCGTCAGCATTACCATATTTAAAAGTGATGATTTCACATAAAGACTGAGTACATTATTAATACTTACAAGTAGTGCAAAGACTAAGGTTAAGTGAAGCGTAATCATTCCAAGATACTTTCCGATACTTATCAAATGAAAACCACTAAAGTCTGGATTACACGGAATTGACATTCCAAATGAGCGCTTCGCAAGCTCCAATGGATACTGTGTCACTGGACCAAAATTACAAATATTTTGATAAGTACTAAAATGAGACGGTGGATTAAATTCGTTAATGACTGATGCATACGCCTTATATGGACTAAAACTGTTCAGTGTTGTCTTACTAATATGAATCGGATAGGCCAAGGATGTTGTTTTATCAATCATATACAATACAGTAGTCACAATCAGTAGTGGAACGACAATCACGATGATAATACTAAGAAATGCTGACGCTGCTTTGAGTATAAAGTAGCGAATACGCCGTGTTGGTGTTGACATAATCGTCTTAATAACACCCGATTTATAGTCCTTGAAAATACTATCGAAAATAATGATGGCAGCCAAGAAAATCAACAGTACAAAAACAGTATTGAAGTATCCTGCTAAAAAGAAACCTGATGTTTTCGAAATATTATAATACTGTGGAATATCATGTTTCGCAATATAAATATTGTGACTTAAAGAACTCATAATTGTTGAGAACTTTTTCGCATTAAATAAATCACTTTCTAATTCATAATCAAATGCTTCAATCTCAACATTTTGCTCAATACTCGCAATATAATCATCGACCAAATGGTAGTCTAATAGTTTTGGTACTATGAGTGCTTGATAGTCTGCATTTTGCTTGTTTATTTGACTTTGAATCGTTGTGAGATAAGTGTGGGCAAGACTAAAATAGTTTTTAAGACGTTCTTCGTCATTTAATTGAGGCCTACTATAATCATTGTCATACTGTCCATAGCGTTCCATGTACTCTTTTTCAGCCGTACATTCAACGGCATTTAAATCATCTTCTAAGCAATTACGCTTAAAGCGACTTTTTAATTCTTCATGAATCGTAATTGTATCTTCACTCATATTTGGACTGCTACTCATTTGTGTGCGTACTCCATTTAGGATGTAGGTTTCACCATAATATATTTGACCATATAAGCGTTGTGGAACTAAGGTGACTACAATACTAATGACTACGATTGCCAATATAAAAATTACTTTTCGACTCTTTAATACTCGTTTTGTATCTTGGAGAATCCATTTAATCATGGTGGTCACCACCCAAGAGGTCAATCTTTCCAACATTGAAGAGATAGGCACGAAGTCCTATAACAATGTAGATGATGATCACAAGCAGATAGACGAGGATATTTACAGAAGATAGTCCACTGATATTATCATTAAAGCGGTAAGCTAAAAATGGAATAAAGACGCTTAACTTATCCGATACCTCAAATAGTCCTACAAAGAAAATGACGAGTAATCCAAAGAGTGACATCGTTAGTGTATTTGATGATGAACGAACCTTTGATGCAATAAATTGCATAATGATAATCCATAAACTTAACAGTAACATTCCAGTCGTTAGTGAAAGGATATTATAAACAATGAGTGGTACTGTAATATAGATTGGTTGCATATTAAACAAGGTTAAAGGATTAATATTCATTAGCATTGGATGCATAATATTTCCAATACGACTTGGAGCAACGTTGTATCCAACACGTGTTTGAAGCGCGAGATATATGGACCCAAGTAGAATCGCTATCAAGACTAAGGCAAGTGTATATCCAATTGCAAATAATATTTTTGATATGTAGATTTTCTTACGTGGATACGGTGAGCTAAAGAGTGTTTGATACGTTCTTTGATTGTATTCTTTTGCGAACAAATCATAGTAAAGAAAGATAACAAAGACCATTGCGATAATTAAGGCGTAGCCTTGAAGTACTTTTCCAGCTAAGTTATTTTGGGTTATCGTAAATTGATTAATATCATCAGGTGTTAAACTATTCATTAAACTTGTGATACGAACTTGTTCAGCCTTTAAATAGTTTTCTGAGAGATCAAGCTTTGGTAATATCGGTTCCAAATAACTTGGATCAATCTGATCTATTAATACTAAAAGTTCTTTATTGATTTCATAGCGATACGGTGTGAGCTCGACGTTTAATCGCCCACCACTAAACTGTGAAGCAAGATTATCAAACAAACTAAAAAGTTTTACTGTTTCTATTTCACCACGAAGGCCAGCCAGTAATCCTTTTTCTTTATCTGATAGAGTACTTGGATCTGCCTCCATAACCTTTAATGCTTCAGCCTCATGTTCTCTAATTAAATTATACTCAAGACTTTGTAGTGAATAGGCCGTTGATCTTAACTCGACTACTTCTTGAGGTAATATTGTTAATTCTAAAAAGTCATATACAAAAATTGTTGCGAAAATACTTAAAATAAAGGATAGGGCAACCATTAATTTTACACGGTTACTCAAATAGTATTTTAAGTCATATTTAATGAGTGTTTTCATATTATTCACCAAATATTTCTAGGTAAATATCTTCTATACTCACAAGATTGTTCTTAATATCTAAAACTCTAACATTTTGTTTAACGATCGTATCAATGACCTCAGCAAAGCTCTCACTACTTTCAACCATGAAATTAAGTTTATCATCTTCAACATTCGCTGAGATAACCCCATTAATGTTAGCGACAGTCTGATCGATATCTTTCGGTACAGCTTCTAAAAGTAAGGTATAGTTACTGTGCTCCGTAACATTGGTTTTAAAGGGAACAAGTTCACCATGGTTAATACAAATGATGCGATCTGCTACACGTTCAATTTCACCCAATTGATGGGATGAGAAGAGAACAGATGTTCCACTTTTCGCAACATCTAAGATTAGATTACGCAGCTCACGAACACCGGTAGGATCCAGTCCATTTGTTGGCTCATCTAAAATAATAAATTTTGGATCAGACAGCAAAACAAAACCTAAGGCCAATCGTTGTTTCATCCCTAAAGAATACTCAGAAACCTTGCGATTAATAAAATGTCCGATGTTAATGATCTCAACAATTTCCGCAATACGCTCACTACTTACACTACGCAGTTGGCCAAATAGCTTAAGATTGTCGATTCCTTTTAAGTCCAAATAGAGTCCAGGTGATTCAATTAAAGATGCCTGATGCTTCAATGCCTCTTCACGGTCCTTTACAATATCATAGCCAAGAATTTCCACCGTTCCTGAGCTTGGAATTAATAGACTCGCAATACATTTCATCGTTGTGGACTTTCCCGATCCGTTCGGTCCAATAAACCCTACGACTTCACCTTTTTTAACCTCAAAACTAACATCCTTCAGTGCATGAAATTTCTTATAATACTTGTTTAAATTTTGTACGCTTAAAACAACTTCCATAATAAAGCTCCTTTCACGTCTTTGTAAATTTTCTTCTTGAAACAAGTATAGCAAACCACTACAAGGATGTCCACATTTTTATTGTTTAACAATAAAAATGTGGACAAGGTCCTCTTCATTTCACTTTAATCTTGAGATAATAAAAAAATCATACTTTTCAATATGATTTTATAAGTCTAATAAGGTATAGATTGATTGTAAGTCAATTTGATCTGCTAACATCTGGCCACCAAGTGCATCCCAGTGTAGATAGTCATCACCAATATAAGGGCTGTCCAATTGTTTTGGATTGTTTGGATCTTTTACTACCTCATCAATATCAAGTACAAGATCAAAGTCACTTTGTGTTCGTATCCAAGCATTAAGTGCCTGTCTTATTTTTTCTGCAGCTGCTAAGGTACTGACCTTATAGCCTTCAAAGGGTGTAATCGTACAAATAATTGCCTTTGCATGATGACCTTTTATTTGTTTTAGTAAATCTAAATATCCCGCTTGCATCGCTTCGAACGTTGGAAGTTCATCTTGGGGTACTGTTGATCCTGGATGAATTAAATCATTAATTCCAAGTGCCACAACGACTGCGTCTGGTTGATTAAAATCAAAGACATCGTGTTGTATCCGTTTGAGTCCACTTATTCCAAACTCATTTTTCATTAGGTGTCGACCATCACGTAAGAGTCGATTTCCAGAGTGTCCAGCATTAAGTATTGTTAAAGCTTTATTATCTTGATGCATACGCACTTGTAAAGGCTGCGTATAATGTCCATGATTTGTTAATGAATCTCCAAACCATGTGATGCTCTTTAATTCAGTGATCGCTTCCACCTGTTTAATGAGTGCTACTAGTTGAAGATTCGGTTTACTGATTGATTTTGTTGCGAGTCCAATATTTTTGGGGCTATTAAACATATCCATATGGTCGACAGCATGAATCTTAATACTGTTAAAATCACTCACTGTATAGGCACGATTAAAGAAGGCAAACTTAACACTAATAAGTATTGCGACAACATCCTCTTCATCTATTTCAATCTCATCACTGTATACTTCCTTAAATGGTTTTATTGAAAACTTAGTTTTTCCATTCAGTGTAATCGGATAGTAGTTTCCATTAATGATGATCTCAACCTTCTTTATGCGAAGGCGATGTGAGTTGTATAAGTTTGTAAAGAGCAAACGAAAACGCTGTGCTTTAATGGGCATCGCAATCTTTAAGTTTTGCTTCACTCCACGTAGTCGAATCTTATGATGAGCATAGTCCTTACTCTTGTAGCTGTATATTGGTGTAAATTTCATCTTTATTTCTCTAATAAATCAAGGATTTCTAAAATTCGATTTAAATCACGTGTATCCGTATAGTTAATGATTATTTTCTTATCGTTAATAACAACCTTAGTTCCAAGTTTGCTTGTAACAGCTTGGGCAACGGCCAAGAGTTGTGGATCCTTTGTTTTTTCGTTTGGTTCGGGTTTACCTTCCTTATCCTTACGCATTAATTGTTCAATCGCACGTACTGATAAGTTTTTTGCCACGATTTCATCAGCATAGTATTTAATTTCAGCCTCATCATTGAGTGTAATGAGTGGTCGAACATGTCCCATTGACAGTTCATTGTTCACTACCATTTGTTGGACACTTTCTGGAAGTTTTAAAAGGCGTGAGATGTTCGCAATGTGTTCACGTGTTTTCCCGACACGTTCCGCAAGTTGTACTTGTGTGTAGCCAAAGTGTTCACGCATTTTTGCGTAGGCCATTGCTTCTTCAATAACGTTTAAGTCTTCACGTTGAATGTTTTCTAAGAGTCCAATTTCCATCATCATTTCATCATCAAATTCGACGATAATGGCAGGAATGGTTTTAAGATCAGTACGGCGGGCAGCCAAGACACGGCGCTCACCGGCAACAAGTTCAAAACCTTGAAGTGCTTCACGTACTAAAATCGGTGTAAAGACACCGTGTTGACGGATGGACGTTGCCAATTCATCTAGTTTTTCTTCATCGAAAATCTTACGTGGTTGATACGGATTGCTATGAATTTTCGCCAAATCAATATCAGCCTTCTTACCCGTAGTTGATGTTTCAGCACCTTGTTGAATGTCTTCTAATGCCGCTTCAATGCCTTCACCAAAGATGGCACCAAGGCCACGACCTAATTTTTTTTCACTCATCATTACACCCCTATTCGTTCGCTTTAATTACTTCTTTCGCCAATGATGCATATGCCATTGCTCCTGGCGATTTTACGTCATATTCAAAAATAGTTTGTCCACGAGATGGAGCTTCTGATAAGCGAATGCTTCGTGGAATGTGTGTTGCATACGTACTTTCTTTAAAGTACTTACGGACTTCTTGTTGAACCTCTAAACTTAAATTCGTTCTGGCATCAAACATTGTCAGTAAGACACCTTCAATGATTAATTTATTGTTAAATAAACGTTGGACTAAACGGATTGTTGATAAGAGTTGTGTTAATCCTTCCAGTGCATAATACTCGCATTGTACAGGTATTAAGACCGAGTCCGCTGCGGTAAATGCATTTGTATTTAAGAGTCCAAGTGATGGTGGACAGTCAATAAGAATATAGTCATAGTCATCACGAATCATATCTAATCTATTTTTAAGAATGACTTCTTTTCCAACCTTATATTCTGACATTTCTAAGTCAGCACCAGCGAGGTCTATCGTTGCGGGAATAATTGAAAGTGGTGGAATGGACAGTTTCTTCACAACATCTTTGGGATGTATTTCAGCAAACAATAAATCATAGCTGTTTTTATTTACCCCAATATTGTATGCCCCCACACCTTGCGTTGCGTTTGCCTGCGGATCAAAATCAACAATTAATATCTTCTTATTTAAGTATGCTAAAGCTGCCGCTAAATTGACGGTCGTTGTTGTTTTTCCAACGCCACCTTTTTGATTCGCAATCGCAATAATTTTTCCCATAAACTATCCTCTCTACTTTTTAATAATTATCGACATAATTATTTGATCGTCTTGATCTTCTTCTTTAATAATCGCTTCAAGTCCCATCTTATTGATCATCCCTACAGCTTGTTTTATTGTATTCACCGCTAGTAAATGGTTTTTACTGTAGCCTTTGACAACACGTTTCTTCGCTTTAGGCTCTGTATGTTTATTGACCATTTTTTCAGTTTCACTCACTGTTAACTTTTTATTTACAATTTCTTGTAAGGCCATGACTTGTTCTTCTGGATTTAACTTTAATAAACTACGAGCATGGCGTTCACTTAATTGACGATTGACGACTGCATCTTGGACATCTGTTTCAAGTTTTAAAAGTCTAAGTTTATTCGCAATTGTTGACTGTGATTTCCCAACACGTTTTCCAAGTTCATTCTGAGTAATTCCAAATTTTTCACGTAAGAGAACGTAGGCACGTGCTTCTTCAACGGCTGTTAAATCTTCACGTTGAATGTTTTCTACTAAGGCCATCTCACTTAATTCTTGTGGATTCACATCACGTACAATTGCACTCACTTCAGTAATACCAGCTAAGATGCTTGCACGATAACGGCGTTCTCCCGCAATTATTTCATAGCCATCATCAACCTTCGTAACAACGATCGGTTGAATGAGCCCATTATTTCTAATTGACTGTGAGAGTTCCACAATTTTATCATCATCAAACGCTAAGCGCGGCTGATAACGATTTGGTTTAATTAAATCGATTGATATACTTCTAATTTCTTGCATATGTTCCCCTTACAATGGTTTCTTCTTAATTTGGCCAAAATTTCGTGGATACTTTGGATGTGTTGCTTTAAGCTTCTTAATCTTTAAAATAGCCCGTTGTGCGTCCTCAAGTTCAAGTGTATGTATTTCACTTACAGTAGCATTCAAAACGTTTAAAGCATTTTTACTCTCATCCAATTCTTCTTGATATTTTTGACCCTTAAGTGCGATAAAATACCCATCAACCTTAACAAAGGGAAGACACAGTTCAAGTAGAACGGGTAAATTCGCCACCGCGCGTGCAAAAGTGAAGTCAAAACGTTGTGTTGTTTCTTTAATATAATCTTCAGCACGTTGCTCAACTATCTTAACATTTATTTCAAGCTTTTGACATAAATCTGTAAGAAATCTTACCCTTTTATTGTTTGGTTCTAAAATCGTTACGTTTAAGTTTGGATTTAATATTTTTAATGGAATACTTGGAAAGCCAGCTCCAGCCCCAACATCTAAAAGATCACCATGTAAGTCAATAAATAATGCTGGGATTAAACTATCATAAAAATGTTTTATATATATTTCTTGTGTATCAAGAATTGCTGTTAAGTTCATGATCTTACTGTATTCTTGTAACATTTCGCGATACGTTTGAAACTGAGCAATTTGTCTTTCATTTAAAACAATCTCATGTTTTGCTAATTCATTGATTAATCCCTGTGCTTCCATAGTTCCTCCTAAATTACTTATTCATGTGAAATGATAATAAGGTAACATCAGATGGTGTTACTCCTGAAATACGTGATGCTTGACCTAATGTTTCTGGACGAATAAGTGATAATTTTTCACGTCCTTCTTGGGATAGGTGTTCTATTTCATTATAATCTAATTGTGTCGAAATTTTAACCATTTCCATCTTCTTTAAGCGTTCTGCTTCACGTTTTGCTTTCGCAATATAACCTTCATATTTAATTTCAATTTCATTAAACTGTGCAATGTCTACATCAAGATCAAAGTCTAAGAACGGTTTGATCACATCAATCGTAATTTCTGGACGACGTAAGAGATCATAAGCACTCGTACGCTCATTTAAATCTTTAAAGCCAAGCTCTACAAGTTTCGCATTGATTGCATCTGATTTAATGAAGGTATTCTTTTTAAGTTGTTCATTAATATATTCCATTTGTTCAAGCTTATTTAAATAGTGTGCGTATTGTTCATCTTTAACCGTATTCACTTGACGACCATATTCTGTCAAACGAAGATCGGCATTATCATGACGTAAGAGTAAACGATACTCTGAACGACTCGTTAAAAGACGGTACGGCTCTTTAGTACCTTTTGTTACAAGATCATCAATCATAACACCAATGTATGCTTCATCACGACGTAAAATTAAAGGCTCCTTACCTAAAAGTTTTAACCCCGCATTAATACCAGCCATAATACCTTGTCCCGCAGCTTCTTCATAACCTGAGGTTCCATTAATTTGTCCGGCAAAGAAGAGGTTATTGATCAACATACTTTCAAGTGTTTTCTTAAGCTGAATTGGATTGATTGCATCGTATTCAATTGCATATCCATAGGCTGTGATTTCTGCATCCTCAAGTCCTGGAATGAGCTTAAACATTTCATCTTGAACATTTGCAGGAAGTGATGTAGAAAGTCCTTGAACATAGACCGTTTCCATTTCTAATGATTCTGGCTCAATAAACAATTGATGACGTTCTTTATCCGCAAAACGGACAATCTTATCTTCAATTGAAGGACAATAACGTGCACCTTCACCTGTAACTTTTCCACCATACATTGCAGACTTGTCAAGGTTTGCTTCAATGAGCTCATGTGTTGGAATGTTTGTATACGTGAGGTAACAATCAAGTTGTGGAAGGGTAATGTCTTCAGCTTTCGTTTTCCATGAGAAGAAGTTATACTTCTCATCACCTGGTTGAACTTCAGTACGATCAAAATGGACACTAGAGCGTTTAATACGGGCAGGTGTTCCTGTTTTTAAGCGAATTAAATCTAATTTCCCACTGCTTAAGGCATTAGAAATACCTTGAGTTGTTTCCTGATTATCCGATGCACTATCCGTAACATCATGTCCAATCATAATTTTTGATGCAAGGAAGGTTCCGGCTGTTAAGATCGTAATCTGTGATAAGAGTTGTGTACCATCTTTTAATTGCACACCCTTCACTTCATTATTCTCAATAATTAAGGTTTCAACCTGATCTTCAATGAGTTCAATTAAGGGCTCATTTAAAACAAGTTGTTTCATATCACGAACATACTTGACCTTATCAATTTGATTTCTTAAAGCCCGAACGCCTGGTCCCTTGGCCATATTTAACATTTTAATTTGTAAGGCATTAAGATCAGCCATGCGTCCCATGACACCACCTAAGGCATCCACTTCACGCACCACAATCCCCTTAGCCGGTCCACCAATTGATGGATTACACGGCAAGGTTGCCATTAAATCACTATTTAAGGTAATTAATGTTACCTTAATTCCCATATTCGCAGCTGCAAAGGCTGCTTCGATACCGGCATGTCCGGCCCCAACAACGATAATATCGCGCATAAAATCACTCTCCTGATTCACTTTCTCAAAGTAAAAGATCGATTGTAACTTAAAGATAAACTCTATCTTCAAACTCCACAAAATCAGCTCTTTGACAGCTCATCAAAACCAGTTTTTTACACAAACTACTTATTTTTAATAAATAATGTGCGACATGGTAGTGGTATAAAAGTTAACGACTTCTTTCTCACTTTTATCTTATATTTTGAACACCTAGTATAACATATTTTTTACTTCACTTATTATTCGATACTTGATCCTACTGGAAGATCTGAACTTAAGAGTTCCATCACCTTACCATTTTTCGCAACAAGTAACATTCCAGCACTTTCAACACCACGTAATTTCACCGGTTGTAAGTTAGTTACAACGATGACTTTTTTACCTACAGGCTCAGACGGATCTTGCCAATCCGCAATCCCACTGACCACTTGAACGATACCCGTTTTCACATCGACTTCAGAAATTAATAACTTCTTAGCATCTGGATGTTTACGCGATGATACAACCTGTCCCACAACCATTTCCACCTGTTTAAAATGATCAAAGTCAATAAGTGGTAATGTATTAATTTGTGGGTTTGTATCAGCTTCAATTTCTTCAATCTTTTTCGCATGATCAATGCGTGAGAAAATAATCTCTGTTTCTTCTACAACATTATATTCAGTATTTACATTTTCAATGTTTAACTCTTCATAGACCATCGTACTCTTTAACATGTCTAAGTACTTCTGTGCACTACTTGGAATAATTGGCTCTAACATGATCGTTGCCTTATTAATAACTTCTAAAAGGTTATAAAGCACATCATTGAGACGATCACTTTGTGCTTCATCCTTAGCCAAGATCCACGGTGTTGTTTCATCAATGTATTTGTTTGCCTTACGTAAGAGTTCAATAACAACACTGATAGCGTCTGCCACCTTATACTCATCAAACTTCGCCTCATATTTTGAAATTGCATCTAGAGTATCTTGTTTAAGTGCACTATCTAAATCATTAGTGTTTGTTGGACGTGTTACATGTCCACCCTTGTATTGATTCGTCATTGAAATCGTACGATTCACAAGGTTACCGTATACGTTTGCTAAGTTTGTATTGATTTGATCAATCATTAAATCATAGGTTAAGGTTCCATCATGTGCATATGGAATTTCTTTTAAGACATAGAAACGTACGGCATCAACACCAAAGTAGCTCGCAAGCTGATCTGGATAAATCGTATTTCCCTTTGACTTACTCATCTTTCCATCACCAATTAAAAGCCATGGGTGTCCAAACATTTGTTTTGTTTGTTCTAAACCTAAAGCCATCAGTAAGATTGGCCAATAAATCGTATGGAAGCGAACGATATCTTTTCCAATTAAAATGAGGTCCGCAGGCCAATATTTTTTAAACTGTTCAGAATGATTTCCATCAGCATCATAGACTAGTCCTGTAATATAATTACTTAAGGCATCAATCCATACATAGATGACATGATCCTTATCAAAGGGAACATCAATACCCCATTTAAAAGAAGAACGGCTGACTGATAAGTCTAAGAGGCCTGGTTTAATGAAGTTATTCAACATCTCATTTTTACGTGATGTTGGAACGATGAAATCCGGATAGTCAGCATAGTATTGTTCTAGACGATCTTGATACTTCGCAAGATTAAAGAAGTAAGTTTCTTCTTTTGTTTTTTCTACATCACGACCACAGTCTGGACATTTTCCATCGACAAGTTGTGCATCGGTAAAGAAGGACTCATCCGGTACACAGTACCATCCTTCATAGACGCCCTTATAAATATCTTCTTGGTCGTATAGCTTTTGGAAGATCTTTTGAACACTTAAGACATGTTGTTCATCTGTCGTACGCACAAACTGATCATAACTAATATTAAACTGGTCGTAAATATCACGAATAACTCCTGCTTGTATATCAGTAAATGCCTTTGGACTAATGCCTTGTTCCATTGCTTTTTCTTCTATCTTTTGTCCATGTTCATCTGTACCCGTTTGAAATAAAACATCAAAACCACGATTACGTTTATAGCGCGCAATCGCATCGGCTAAGATTGTTTCATAGACATTTCCAATATGCGGTTTACCTGAAGTATAGGCAATCGCTGTCGCTAAATAAAATTTTTCTTTACTCATAACATTACTCCATTTCATCATCATTACTAACAAATATATCTCTCATATTATTATCTATCACTATACACTAAAAGCCTTACTTTTTAAAGGGATAGCCCATCTAAATAGAGCCCTCACTTCATAAATAAACAAGTCTTAATTGACTTGTTCATTATGATAAATCTGATATAAATCATTACGCTTAACCTTCGTTAAACGGGCGACATCTTTAATCGCTTCACTGCGTGTCTTTCCCATTTTTAATTGTTCATTGACCATACGAATCAAATCAATGTTTAAGTAGTCTTCCTCAATAGCCTTATAGCCATCCACAACAATAACCACTTCACCCTTAATACCTTCAAGCTCAGCAATTATATCTGACACATTACCACGGATAAATTCTTCATAACGTTTACTAATTTCCCGGGCAATAACGATGGGACGATTGCCTAAGAAAAACTCAATCGATTCTAAGGTATCCATAATTCGGTGTGGTGATTCATAGAAGATCAGTGTATCTTCACGCTCCGCTAACATTTCAAGTTTCACTTTTAACTCACTCTTTTTAAGTGGTAAAAAGCCAACAAATGAAAAGGCATGGGTCGCAAGTCCTGATGCCACAAGTGCATTCAGTAGGGCACTGCTTCCTGATATTGGAACCACATTAAAGTCATGGGCAATGGCCTTACTGACGAGTGTATGCCCTGGATCTGAAATGAGGGGATAGCCCGCATCACTTACAAGTGCGACATCATTTCCAGCTTCTAGTAGGGCAATAATACCATCACTACTCTTATTCTCATTGTGTTTATGGTGCATGATCATCTTTGTATCAATGTCAAAATGATGCAAGAGTTTTCCAGTAACCCGTGTATCTTCAGCCGCAATGACATCGACATTTTTTAAGACATCAATGGCACGTGGACTCATCTCACTCAGATTTCCAATCGGTGTTGCGACAATGTATAAGGTGTTTCTATCATTATTAAAATTTAAATTTCGTTTCATCTACTCACCCGTTTTTCTTTGGACAATTACACTGTTTTTCTGGCATGTTTGCAAGTTTTTGTTGATAATCCACAAAGGCTTCATCAAATTTAACGAAGAGGACTTCTTCCTTATTTTGGAGTTTAGCTTCTTCTGCCAAATAATTCATCGATGCAATGTGATAACTGTTTCCCTTATACATTATCTTTGTATTTAAAGGGGGATACTCTGCCTTCATTTCATTGTACATTGTATTCTCAAATTTAAGACAACATTTAAACTTTCCACAAAGACCTGAAAGTTTGGGGATGTTTATGGCCAAACCTTGGTTTTTAGCCATATTAATGGAGACCGTTTCAAACTCACCAATAAAACGACTGCAGCAGGTTTCCATTCCACAGGGTCCAAGTGATCCGATCGCCTTTGCCTTATCACGTTCACCAATTTGTTTCAGTTCAACTCTTACTTTTAAACTATTACTTAAATGGCGTAAGAGTTCTCGAAAATCTACCCGTTCTTCCGCAACATAAGTGATTAAGACTTTACGAAGATCAATAGAATACTTTGCACTTAAGGGATTCATGTTTAACTTAAGTTCTTCAATTTTTTCCTTTACAAGTTCCATCGTTGTTTTTGCATCACGTTCAGACTGCTCATAATTTCTTAAATCACGAGCATTCGCCTTACGCACAACATTTAAAAGTTTACCCTCTGGCATCTTTAAATCCTCTAAAGCGTGGACTTCACTGACCACATCCACAACTTCTAAACCTAAGTCAGAACTGATGACGGCCTCATCACCATAATGTAGTTCAAGATTATTAACACGTGCAAAATATGTCTTCGGATAATCTTTATAATTAATCGCGACATATTTATCATTTTCACTATGCATACATTACCCTCCTTAAATTATAAGTTAACTGATCTAGTAATAAGGGGTGGTTAATACTATTGTTAAGCTTCCCCTTACTTTCTAATACGACTTCTAATAAGCGTGGAACATTTAGTTTTTCTAAATAACTGGCAGCCATCGCTTTATACATTTCATCATGACCACTGTGTGATAGAGCATCATTGAAGAAGACGATTAACATATCCATAAACAGTTGAATGACATCATGATTTGCTTGACGATCACTATCACTAAGTAACTCTTTTGATACACGCAACATTGCATAATCAGGATCACTCATAAAGTACTTTACAAAGGTTTCAAAACTTGTTTTAAAACGGATGTAATCGACATGTTCAATATACTCTTCTTTACTAAAGCGATGATGTGCAACCTTATGGTAATAATATTGATCACGACTCAGATTATCCCCTAAACTTTTAACAGGTCTAAAATTTAATTCGGTACATCTTGACTTAATCGTAGGTAAGAGATTTCCTGTTTGATCACTGATTAAGATACCGGTGACTGCATTGCTTGGCTCTTCTAAAAATTTCAACAGTGCATTCGCAGCACTCGCTGTCATATTATGGGCATTTTTAATCATAAAGATCTTTGAAGAAACACTACCCAGGGCCGTCATAGAAAATTGGTTTTGAAGGGCAAGTACATCAGCCTTCTTAATGACACTGTAGCCACCATCCAAGACTTGTAAGTCAACATAGGTTTCATGTTTTATTTGAAGACAAACATCACACTCACCACATCCCCATATTCCCTTTTCACAGACTAAACTTTGGGCAAGTTTCATTGCGAACTCTTGTTGGAGCGATCCCTTCTCACCCGCAAACAAATAGGCATGCGCTAGCTTGTTTGCCTTTAAACTATTATCTAGTATTTTAAAGACGACGGGTTGTTTCTGCTGTAAAAACGTGAGGCTACTCATTCTTAAATCCTTTAATAATAATCTCGACTGCTTCATTTACAATATCATCAATTGCACGTTCTGCGTCAATAACAACCATACGTTCCTTAAATTGTTTTAAGACCATTTGATAGCCATCATAAACACGTTGATGAAAGTCTAAACTTTCTAAGTCCAAACGATCCTTATGATCACGACCTTCAATACGCGCTAATCCTTCTTCAGCACTAATATCTAAAAATAACGTAATATCTGGATAGTGTCCTTCAATCGCAAATTCATTAATCTTTAATACATCTTCAATACCTATATCTCGGGCATATCCTTGATAGGCGAGTGAACTATCAATAAAGCGATCACAGATCACAATCTTATTTTCAAGAAGGGCCGGTACAATCTTCTCTTGTAAATGTTGACGACGGCTCGCAGCATATAGCAGTGCTTCCGTACGAATATCCATGTTGACGTTATCCACGTCTAAAATGATATCGCGAATACTTTCGGATATCCGATTACCACCAGGTTCTCGTGTATATAAACTAGCATAGCCACATTGTTCTAAGCGTTCTGCTACTAACTTACTAATTGTGGTCTTCCCACTTCCATCTGGACCTTCAAATGTTATAAATAACCCCTTATTTCGCATCTAATCACCTTTATATTTATATATTTAATTATATCATTTAATAGGCAATACTAAAAATAATAGTCAGAAATTCATCCCTTTGTCCTTTTTTTAATCTGTGCACAAGTTGGGCATGGCATGAAACACCATTGAACATCATACTTTATACCTCAAATTTAGAATTTGAATTCAATATTTCACAAAAACAAACATACTTGTTAAAAATTTATCTTTATTTTGATGGACGTTATAAATTATAATCTATATTATTATGCTATAATTTGTTTACTTTGAGAGGAGATTTTGAATGAAAAATAATAGAAAGACAGTGGGGATTAGTCTTATCTTTATTATCGCTTTAATCGCTACTTATTTCATTGTTAAGCCACTTTTAAATCCAGCTGATAATGATAGTGATAAAACTATTTCAATTGAGATTTACGATGTTGAACAATCATTAATCTATAGTGAAAAACATGAAACAAATGTGAATACACTTGGACTATTACTGGATGAAATGAACAGTGAAACTGAAATGTTTAGCTTAGATGGGGATGCATCATCAGAATTTGGACGTTATCTTAGTGCTATTGATGCCATTGAACTTCCAGCTAATAGCTTTTGGGTTTATGAGTCAGATAATAATAAAATGTGTTTAAGTGAAGCCTACTGTCCTGGAATAGATTATCTCGCAATTGAGGATGAAGATGTCTTTGTCTTTAAAGTTTTATTACCTTAGATGAGAAATAAAACAGTCCTTATTGCATTTCTAAGTGCCCTCTTAATTGTTTCGAAAGAATTACTAAGCGCCATTCCAAACGTGGAACTTGTGAGCTTACTTATTATTGTTTATACGTATACGGTTGGACTTAAGACAACCCTATCGATCACTGTAATCTTTACACTGGTACAAGCCTTTATCTATCCGCCACATCTTTGGATAATTACTTATTTAATCATTTGGCCATTACTCGCTTTCATCAGTTCATTGTTACAGAAAGTTCAAGTATCAACGGTTATGATTGCCTTGACTGCAGGATTATTCGGACTTGCCTTTGGAGCCATAGATAGTGTGACAAACATTATTCTCTACGGTCCCACAATGTTTCTTCCGATGTGGATTCGTGGTCTTCCATGGGACATCATACATGCCATTTCAAATTACTTAACAGTGCTCTTATTGTTTAATCCCATTGTCCGTAATTTGGAAAAAATATTAACGACGAAAGGAAATTGATTATGTATTCAAAGCAATCTATTGAAAAACTAAACCAAGATATAAAGGAAAATTTCCCACACTTATATCCTATTGAAGCAGATGATAAACTAACGTACGAAGGGGTAAGCCGCCTTGTTATGTTAGATCGTTACGCACAAAAAGACCTTGCGCTCTTAACACTTGCAACAGACGATATCGTCTTAACCGTTGTCCGTGAGGATCCTAAATATCCAGCACGTGGACTTGGACGTGTTATTGAAATAGACTATGAAAATGAACAGGTCACCTTACTCATTGATAAAGAATTCCGTGCAACCTTAGAAGACAGCACTGAATCTACAACTGGTGTTGTGACACGTGAATTTAAAGCAATTGATAAACCATTAGAACTTTACTTTGAACAAATTGCTCGTCGTGTAGGATCTGCCTTAGCACAGGTTGAAGCAACTCCAGAACTACGTGAGAAATACGGAAAACTATTTGCTGAGCAAATTGGAGACTTAAATACAATTCCAGCGGGACGTGTATTATATGGAGCCGGAAGCTTAAGTGAGGTTACCTTCTTTAACTGCTTCGTTATGCCATTTATTGAAGACAGCCGTGGCGGTATTGCGGATCACCGTAAAGAAGTTATGGAAATCATGTCTCGTGGTGGTGGCGTTGGAACAAACGGATCAACACTTCGACCTAAGGCTTCTCCTGCAAAAAGTGTTGGAGGAAACTCAAGTGGTGCGGTCAGTTGGTTAAATGATATTGCGAACTTAACACACCTTGTTGAACAAGGGGGATCACGCCGTGGTGCCCAAATGATCATGATGGCTGATTGGCATCCTGATGTTATAGAATTCATCGTATCAAAGATGCAAAATCCAAAAGTATTAAAATGGTTAGCTGACAATTCAAAAGATGAAGTCGTCAGACTCCAAGCAAAGGCTAAATTAAAATTCACGCCACTCACAAAAATGGAAAGTGACATTTATGAAGCGGTCGTCAACAATGATGATTCTGCTGAAGATCTATTACAATTTGCAAAAGGTAAATTACTTGATGGTGGAACACTCGAAGTTAACGATCCAGAATTCTTATCTGGAGCAAACATCTCTGTTACGATTACCGATGAATTTATGAATGCTGTTGAAAATGACGCTGAGTTTGCGCTTCGTTATCCAGATCTTGAAAATTATACTGATGAGCAAAAGGCTTACTACGATGCGCACTGGCATGAAGTTGGTGACATCCATGAATGGGAAGCGATGGGTTATCCCGTTAAAGTTCACCGCACAATGCGTGCCCGTGATCTTTGGGACTTAATCAGCTTCTGTGCTACTTACTCTGCAGAACCGGGTATCTTCTTTATTGATAATGCCAATGAAATGACGAACGCTACTTCATATGGTCAAAAAGTTGTCGCAACAAACCCATGTGGTGAACAACCACTTGCACCATACAGTGTATGTAACTTAGCCGCAATTAACCTTGCGAACTTCGTTGATCATAAAACAGGTGAAATCTTACATGATAAACTAGAAGAAACCGTTTCAATTCAAGTACGTATGCAAGATAACGTTATTGATAGTACGCCTTACTTCTTAGAAGCAAACAAAAAACAAGCCCTTGGTGAGCGCCGTGTTGGACTTGGTGTAATGGGTTTACATGATCTCTTAATATATAGTGGTGTTCGTTATGGTAGTGATGAATCCATCGATATCATTAACGATGTCTTTAAAACAATTGCTGAAGCTGCATACAATGCTTCAATCGATATCGCAGTTGAAAAGGGTTCATTCCCATTCTTAGAAGACAATAGTAAATTCTTAGAAACAGGATTTAGTAAACACTTGAGTGATGATGTTCGTGCCCGTATTAAAGAACACGGTATTCGTAACTCACACCTACTCACCATTGCACCAACAGGGTCTACAGGAACAATGGTTGGAGTATCAACGGGACTTGAGCCTTACTTCTCATTCTCATACTTCCGCTCAGGACGTCTTGGGAAATTCATTGAAGTGAATGCCGCAATCGTAGATCAATGGTTAGAGCACAATCCTGAATATGTTGGAAAAGACTTACCGGACTACTTCGTTAGTGCGATGGAATTAACTCCTGCAGAACATGCTCGTGTACAAACAACGATTCAATACTGGATTGACTCATCAATCTCAAAAACAGTGAATGCTCCACGTGGCTTCTCTGTTGAACAAGTTCAACATGTATATGAAGATCTTTACAAAAATGGTGCCAAAGGTGGAACCGTCTACGTTGATGGATCACGTGATTCACAAGTATTAAGCTTAAGCAACGAAGAAAATGACTGGGATCAATTAGATCTTGTGAAAGACTTCGGAGCAGTGGTCAGTGAAAAACAAGAACCAGAAAAACAAACAGACTTACGATCAGATCGTTTAGACCGTGAAATCGGAGTTGAAGTTGGAAACTTATGCCCAATCTGTTTAGAAGGACAAGTTGAAGACCTTGGTGGATGTAACACATGTACAAACTGTAACGCTCAGTTGAAGTGTGATATCTAAAACATTAGAAACACATATTAAATAGCCTATGAGTGTTATTCACATTCATAGGCTATTTTTTGACGATTAAAGCGCTATCTGTTAAACATATTCGTTATAATGTGCTTAAGTTAATAGACATTCTATTAAACAAGAAGGAAGGTGCTTTATGGACATATTTAAAAGCTATAAATTAAAAAATGACGATGTGCCGGTATGGGCAGCTGAACCATTTCGAAGCACAATATAACTCACAGATAAACAATTTGATATTAAGGACTTAAAGGCAAATTTAGAGAAGGACTGGAACATACTTATTACCGATGAGGTTGTTGATGAGAAGATAATCCGCTTCATATATAATGATTATGTCATTACAATCGAGCATCATCTAGACAATCTTGATCGAGAAACAATGCTTCAAAACTCAACGACGAACTATTTCTGGGATGAAGCAATCATCGCAGCCCTACAGTATGAAAGTGAACTGCGTATTAGTGTTTATCCAAAGAAACATACGGCCGTTGAAGCCGGCAGTTTTGCATCACAAGTGAATGCCAGTGCTGTGAAACTAGAGAACGCAAGTGCAATCAACATTGTTGGAACAGTATACGAACCTTCGCTTTATCGTGATGCAGCAGCCCGTGTTGATGACCATGAGTTTCCAGTACTCGCACAAGTCTTTATTCGGATTTATGAAAATGATGAGAGCATGCTTAATGCCTACACGTACGGACTTGAAAAGTTCGGTAAACAAGAAATTGAACTATTAAACTCAAGTTTAGATTTGTACGAACTCTTTAATCTGATTCGCAATATATGTGCTGATGTTATTAATGAAAAACCAAATCTCTTCAGTGAACAAATCAACTTATCACGCTGTGGTAAACACTTCACCTTTGAAGAATCCGCTTCAAATATCTTTGCCGTTGATACGATGAAGATCTCCGTACAAAATCAAGTTTAAAAGCCAGTCATCTGGCTTTTTTAATTATTGAGTGAGTATCAAATATGCATTACATTCAGTATTAATTTATACAATTTTATTTGTTGCGACTATTTCACGCTTCTAGTTGTCTTTCAAATATGTATATTTAAGCTCTAGATGCCTATCACTGTTCAACGTTTGAAATACTTCTGTATTTCTTATGGATAGTTTGTTAATACGTTCTTTTAATTTTCTAATTTCTGGTGTATTAAGATAAAATAGTGTATGTATATTTCCTTGCCACGCTTTAAATTGAAATGGGAGTATCATTGCCTGCTCACTCTTAAAACGTTGCTCATATACTTTTTGATGAGTCGTCATTGACGTTTTATAAAATAATTTAGTTAAGCTTTCATACATAGTTTCA
This sequence comes from Erysipelothrix sp., assembly GCA_012512805.1. Classification (GTDB taxonomy): domain Bacteria; phylum Bacillota_I; class Bacilli_A; order Erysipelotrichales; family Erysipelotrichaceae; genus JAAZDN01. The sequence continues at coordinate 24,540 of JAAZDN010000058.1, forward strand.
CCTTTTCTTAGTTTAACTGTATCATATTATCTTGAGTTATAGTAAAGGATTACATATACATTCATTTGTTTTAAAAAAGACCACACGATGTGGTCTTAGTTTAAAATTTATGCTTCACAGTTTACACATAGTTTATCTTTACTAAATTGTTGTGCTGCATTTGTACTGTGTTGGTAGTATAGTGATTTAATGTTATTTTCCCAAGCGAAGATGTACAGTTCGTTAATTTCTTTTGCACTCATTGATGGGTTGATCATTAAGTTTAATGATTGTGATTGATCTAAGAATTGTTGACGCGTAGATGCTTGATCTAAGATTACGTATTGATCAATTTCACTGAATGTTTTGAATACTTCTTTCTCATGGTCACTTAAGAAATCTAAGTGTTGAACGGATCCATCATTATCACGAATGTTGTTCCAGATTTCACGCGTATTTTTTCCTTTTGCTTCAAGAATTTCCATTAAATGTGGGTTTCTAATTGTAATCTTTGTCTTCGCAACATCTTTAACATAGTTGTTTGACCAGATGGGTTCAATACTTTGTGATACTTGTCCTAAGATAAATGATGAAGATGTTGTTGGAGCGATCGCAGTTAAGGTTGTGTTACGACGACCATATCCTTTAAGAACAGATGGTTCACCTAATAATTCTGCAAGTGCTTTGGATGCATTTAAGGCACGGCCTTGAATGGTTCTAAAGATTTCAGCGTTTAATTTGAAGGCGTCCATACTTTCAAAAGGAATCATCTTAGATTGTAGGTATGAGTGCCAGCCTAAAGCACCAAGTCCAAGCGCACGATTATCAAGCGCAAACTTATGTGCTTTTTCCATAAAGTAGAAGGCAAGGTTATCTTCTTTATCGTCAGAATCACGTAAGTCTTCTAATTTTGTAATAAAGTCACTCATGACTGCATCAAGGAAGTAGACCATAGTTTCAACTGCATCTGTATCCTTCCATGCATCGTAGTGAAGAATGTTCATTGAAGATAAGTTACATACAAATGACCATTCTTCATTATCAGGAAGTGCAATTTCAGAACAGAGATTACTATGTGTAATTTCTAGTCCCTTATCTTTATAAACATCAACGGTGTTGTTGTTTACTGTATCTTTAAAGAAGATGTATGGATATCCAATTTCAACACGACGTTGAATGACCTTTGCCCATAGTGCACGTTTTTCAGCATCGCCCGCAATCATGGCACGCATCCAATCATTCGTAACGGTAACACCATGTGTTAACTCTTGAATCGGATCTCCTTCTGTACCAATCTTTAAAAATTCCTCAATATCTGGATGTTCAATGGGTAAATAAGGTGCAAAGCGTCCACGACGTGTTGATCCTTGTGATACAACATCAATAATTGTCTCAAATAACTTCATAAAGTGGACAGATCCTGATGATACACCATTGTCTTTAATTGGAGCTCCACGATGACGTAGATTACCAAAGTATCCTGATGTTCCACCACCAAACTTACTCATCATCCCAACTTCAGATTGTGTATAGAGTATTCCACCCATATAGTCTGGTAAGTTTGATCCAAAACATGAGATTGGAAGTCCCTTATCAATTCCAAAGTTTGACCAAATTGGTGAAGAAAGTGAATAATATCCTTCTGACATGTAGCCATAGAATTTATCTGAAAATCCTTCAATGCCTAATATTTCTTCTGCCTTATCTGCAATAAAGCGTACACGATCTTCTGCTGTAACACCTTCTGTAAGGTAGCCACGCGATAAGAATAATTTACTATGTTCATTTAACCATTTCATTTTTATAATCCCCCTCTAGAATAGATCATCTCCGGTAATACTTTGTGTTCGTTTACTATAATTTATTGATCGTTTAACAAAGAAGTCCACGTGCTTTGTCGCCACGACTTCATCATCAAACCAATCGGTTGTTTCAACTAATGCTTCATCTACATCAAAGATGCGTGCATAGCCAATATCTGATAGTGAATTGTTCAAGCGATTCTTAACAAATTCTTTAATGACATTTGCCGGTAAGAAATCAAGTTCACCGTTCTCAAAGATCCAATCAATGACGACTTCTTCTGACGCATAGGCTTCACGTGCTGCTTTTAAAACCGTCACTTCAAGCTCAGCATCAAACCACTCTGGATGTTCATCACGAATAATATTAATCAGTTCAATACCAAAGAGACCATGGATTTGTTCTTCCTTTGATGTTGCCTCAATCGCATTACTCATACCCTTAAATATATTCTTATACTTATTAAAGGACATAATAATTAAGAATTGTGAGAACAGTGATACGTGTTCAATAAAGAGTGAGAAGAGTAGAATTGATAAGGTATAATCACGATCATCTTCCGTACGGGCTAAGATGGCACTTTGATTCAAATAATTCACTCTTTGCATCAGTTCAGGAATATCTTTAATGCGCTCAAACTCATGATTCAAGCCTAATATTTCTAATAGGTGAGCATAGGCATCTTGATGACGCACTTCACTTTCCGCAAAGGTAAAGCCAACACTTCCAACTTCAGGTTTTGGAATGCGTTTATATAAGTCTCCCCAGAACGTCTTCACCGCAACTTCAACTTGGGCAATCGCAAGCATTGCATTTTTAATCGCACTGCGTTCAACCTCATCAATATGAACCTTAAAGTCTTGTATATCTGAGGTGTAGTTAAACTCAGTATGTAACCAATATGAATGTTGAATGGCTTCCTTATATTCCGCAAGCTCTGGATATTCATAGGGTTTTAAGTTTAATCTAAATTTAAATAAATCAGGCTTGCGTGCCTGTGTACGCTCAGCACGATATAAGATATATGCCTTTGCGGTTTGTTTATATTCTGATTCTAATAAGACAAGCTCCACAATATCTTGAATGCCTTCAACTGTAAGTTGGGTTGTAGCTTCATTTGAGATCTTAGTGAGGACTGCCTCTGTTAATACAAGTGCTTCATCTTGATCAAACTCCCCAGTTTGAACACCAGCCTTAGCAATTGCATTCGTTATTTTTACCGGAATAAATTCCGTAATTGCTCCATTACGTTTAATAATTGTTTTATTCATTATGCTACTCATATTCCATCTCCTTGCAACTAGTACTATCATATCTAAGATGGAGGTTTCATACAATTTTAAGACCTTGTATTTTTTAATTATATTAATCACAAAGTCCATCTTGTGTATTTCTGGCATATTTTCACGATATCCAAGTATCTTATTGGACATTAGTTTTAATTCGTAATACTATGATAGTGCACAAAGAAATGAGGAATACTATGAAAGATTTTGAAATTGGAATTTATACCTTAGGTGACTATGTCACAAATGCTGAAACGGGTAACATTGTTTCGGAACAACAAAGAATTGAAGATATTATTAGTTATGCAAAACTTGCGGATGAGGTGAATCTAGACGTTATAGCACTTGGTGAAAGTCATCAGGAACACTTTATCTCACAAGCCCATGCTCTTATACTTGCTGCTATAGCCCGCGAAACAAAGAACATTCGTGTTTCAAGCTCTGCAACAATTGTTTCAACATCAGATCCAGTTCGAATTTATGAGAACTTCAGTACCTTAGATATTCTTTCTAATGGTCGCGCTGAAATCGTTGGTGGACGTGCCTCACGTATTGGTCTCTTTTCATTATTAGGTTTTGACGTAGCGGACTATACCGAGCTCTTTGAAGAAAAATTTGAACTCCTCTTAAAACTCAACAAAGAAGAAATCATCAACTGGCAGGGACACTTTAGACCTGCATTAAAAGATGCTGTTCTCTATCCAAAACCATTACAAGATAGCCTTCCTATATGGCGTGCTGTGGGTGGACCAGCAGAGAGTGCACGTAAGGCGGGAATCCAAGGGGTTCCGATGATGCTTGCGACACTAGCAGGACCGGTTACACACTTTAATCGTACCGTTGATTCATACCGTACGACCTTTAAACAATACCATCAAGACTTAAGCAATATGCGTGTGGGAATTACAAACATGATGCACGTTGCAGATACTGACGAACTTGCATACAACCGCTTCTATAAATACATGAACCATTCCTTTAAACAAGCAAATGGACATGGACTCAATCCTGAAGTATACAGTACCGCACTAGATCTTCGTAATGCTGTTTTGATCGGATCAGCAGAAACAATTATTGAAAAAATTGTCTATCAATATGAAGTGTACGGACATACAAGACAAATGCTACAAATTGATATCGGAGGACTTGAAGCCGATGAAGTACGTAAACAAATTGAAGTTATTGGAAACGTCATTGCTCCAGAAGTAAGACGTCGTATTGCTGCACTAGGAGATAATAATGAAGATTCTAGCAATTAATAGTTCACTCAGTGGAAGCAGTACTTCCAAAGCACTCGCTCATCTAAACTTTGACGAAACAATAGACTTTGAACTCATTAATCTCAAAGACTTAAACATGAGCTTTGCGGACGGACGTGACTATCGTGAATATGACAACGACAATACAGACCTCATTGAAAAAATGATCAATGCTGACGCCATCATAATTGGAACACCTATCTTTCAAGCATCAATTCCTGGTGTATTAAAAAACGTCTTTGATCTTCTACCGATTAATGCTCTAAGTAATAAACCAGTTGGAACAATCATAACAGCCGGATCAGCTAGACATTATCTTGTAGCGCAACAACAACTTCTTCCTATTCTCAATTACTTGAAAATGGATGTAGTTCCTAAATACGTCTTTATTGAAAGTGTAGACTTCAATAATGACATTCTACGTGATGATCTTGTCATGCGTATCGAAGCCTTAAGCAAAGAACTCATCACACGTACACAGAAACAAGCAGAAAGCTTACAAAGTAAATACAGTTTCTTATAAGCACTGTGTTTTGAATAAATAGTCTTATTTATTTTTGTTAACGTGATATACTTAATTTAAAGAAAGAGAAACACTCGTGGTCCACTTGGACTTCTTGCGTGTATTTCTTTCTTTTTAATATTCAGTAGGCCTAAGCATAGAAAAAGAACCCATATGAGTAGGGTTCTTACTTTGTCCAAAGGACTATTTTTTATTGTGCATTATGTAATCAAAGGCACCAAGGGCAGCAGTTGCTCCAGATCCCATTGAAATGATAATTTGTTTGTATGCACTGTTTGTACAATCACCAGCTGCAAAGATTCCAGGAATACTACTTTCACCTTTCGCATTCACGATGATTTCACCCATTGGTGTTTTTTCTAAGGTATCACCTAAGAATTCAGTATTGGGTACAAGCCCAATTTGGATGAAGACACCGTCTGTATCAATCGTATGTTCAACGCTTGTTTCACGGTCAACATAGTTTAAACCCGTTACGGTTTGTTCTCCATTGATCGCAGATGTTTGTGCATTCTTAACAATATTTACATTATTGAAGGTGCTAAGACTATCTTGTAAGATCGAGTCTGCTTTTAAGGTATCCGCAAATTCTAAGACCGTAACGTGCTTCGCAATGTTTGCTAAGTCAATAGCAGCTTCAACACCAGAGTTTCCCCCACCAATAACCACAACATCTTTTCCTTTGTATAAGGGACCATCACAGTGTGGACAGTAGGCAACACCTTTGTTCTTAAGTTCTTTCTCACCTGGAACATTAACATCACGCCAACGTGCTCCTGTCGCAATAATAAGTGCTGTAGTTTGAAGTGTTTGATCATTGTCTAAGACAACATGTACCATGTCTGTTTTTTCAACACTTACAACACGGTATCCATCAATTATTTCAATATTATTATGTTGCATGTGAACATTTAAACTGTCCGCAAATTTCTCACCTTCAGTATGTGGTGTTCCAATAATATTTTCAATTGCAGATGTTTCAAGCACTTGTCCACCGATACGGTCTGTAATCAATCCAACTTTTAGACCTTTACGTGCAGCATAGATTGCGGATGATGCACCTGCTGGTCCACCTCCTACAACTAAGATGTCGTATGGGACTTCTGTATCAATGTTAAGTTGTTCTTGACCTAAGATTTGATCAAGTATTTCAATAATACTCACACGTCCCGCAACAAACTCTTCACCATTCATCATGACAGTTGGTACGGCCATAATGTTTTTTTCTTCAACTTCAGCTTGGAAGAGTGTTCCATCAATAATTGTATGGGTTACATTTGGATTTAATACTGCAATCATGTTTAATGATTGAACAACATCAGGACAAATATTACATGATAGTGTTATGTATGATTCAAAATGTATCTTTTGATCAATTGCTTTTATTCGCTTAATGATATCTTCTTCAATCTTTGGTGGTCGACCACTTGTTTGAACAAGTGCAAGTACAAATGATGCAAGTTCATGTCCAAGTGGAATGGCCGCAAAGCTGATTCCAACTTCTTGATCATGACGATCAAGTTTAAAACTTGGTGTACGATCTAAGACTGCTTCTTTTAATTGTATCTTATCTGAAAGACTGACGATTTCTTCAACAAAGTTTTTCATCTTTACTGATGAGTCGCTGTGATCACCACTGAAGGTAATCACAACGTCTTGTTCTAATAGTTCTGTATAGCTCGCAATTTGATTGCGAATGGTAGCATCTAGTGCCATTAATTAAATCTTTCCAACAAGGTCAAGACCTGGCGTTAATGTTTCTTCGCCTTCTTGCCATTTTGCTGGGCATACTTCGTTAGGGTTTTTACGAACGTATTGTGCTGCTTTGATTTTTGGAATGATTGTACTTGCATCACGTCCAATACCATCAGCGTTGATTTCCATTGCTTGGATTACTCCATCTGGATCAATGATAAATGTTCCACGTTGTGATAGTCCTGATTCTTCATCTAAGACATCAAACATGTTTGAAAGTGTATGTGATGGATCCCCAATCATTGGGAATTGTAATGTGTTTATGACATCTGATGTATCGTGCCATGCTTTATGTGTAAAGTGTGTGTCTGTTGATACTGAATAGACTTCAACACCTAATTTTTGTAATGCATCATATTGAGTTTGCATATCTCCAAGTTCAGTTGGACATACGAAAGAAAAGTCAGCTGGATAGAAAATAACCACACTCCATTGATCTTTCAAATTATCTTGAGTTACCTCGATAAATTCCTCATTAAAATATGCTTGAGCTGTAAAATCTTGAATCTGTTTTCCTACTAATGACATTATTTATACCTCCTTATGAAATAAGTCCCTTATATTATGCAATGAATATACCTTACATTCAATTTATATGACCATTTTTTCACTAGTTTAAAAACATCAAACTTTCACGAGTGAAACCACAAAAAAAGATGCATATTATGGTTGCATCTTTTCAAGTTATTTCTTTAAAGGGATAGAATTATGTTAAATCAAATAAATAGGGATATTTATCAGGGATATGATTCAACTGTAAGTTCTTATCTAACTTACATACTAAGTATAACAGTGAAAATACGAGATAATGTCGTATAATCTTAGAAGGTTTTTATGAATTCATATAAAACAAAGAGTTCATTAAAATTTCATATTTTTAAAGAGTCCCATACTTTGAATCACGTTTAAGTCTTCTTCTGTCTTAGGTCGATATCCTCTGTACGTAACTTTAACTACTGCAAACATCTTCGTATATATAAACGAGAATAATAAATGTAGAAGAAAGCCCATTATGATTATTTCATAACGCTTATCCACGATTGTTAGATAGATCAATAATAGATACAGTGCAAGAAGAAACAATCCCCATTCATAATCCTTATGTCTTATCATTGCAATGGGGCCATAAACAAGTATTTCCTTTGAAAATCCTTTTTCAACTGTTACTTCATGATCATCTTTTACGAGTGTAAATGTTTCTTGTTTGTTTGACATTGTGTCTTCTCCTTTGTTATTAGATTTATTATACCATTGTATCTTTAGATTATAAGTTCGACTTCTGCATAAAAAAACTACATCGATTAAATGTAGTTTTAAATTTGAATTTATTTTGCCATTTGGACAGCAAACCAAACATACTTACTGTATACTGCTGTGTAGTCTTCAAATGATGCTACGATTTCGAAATCGCCTTCTTCATCTGCAGTGTTTCTAATGTTTACTGCAAGATCACGCATTGTTGTTAAGTCGTTATTTAAGATTTCGATCACTTCATTAACGCTAAAGTCACGTCCTACTACTTCTTCAATTGTTGTTTTCGCAACATATTCATTTAATGTTGCTAATGGATATTCGCCACGCATTTTTAATGCTTCAGCGACTTCGTCTACTTGAGCTGCTAATAAATCATGAATTTCTTCTGGTAATTCGTGGTAACGCACAAATTGAACTCCAACAACATTCCAGTGTAAATTCAATAACTTAGTGTTAATAACATTTAAGTTAGCTAAGTATGTTTGTAATAAATCGTAATGTTTCATAATTAATACCCTCTTTCTTTCCCCTATATTATAGCACAAATATTGCCTTACAATTTTAATATGCAAAGAAAAAAACCCCTTATTACAAAGATGTTTAAGAGGTTCAAACTTAAAGTATTAGTTTATCTTTTTTTCTACTTCGTACGCATGAGTGGGAAGAGAATAACGTCACGAATGGACTCACTGTTTGTAAGTAACATAACGAGACGGTCAATTCCAAGACCCATTCCACCTGTTGGTGGCATACCGTATTCTAGTGCTTCTACGTAGTCAATATCCATTTCTGTTGCTTCTTCATCACCAAGATCTTTTAAATCCACTTGATGTTGGAAACGTTGTTCCTGATCGATTGGATTGCTTAATTCAGTATAAGCATTTGCATATTCACGACCATCAATAAATAACTCAAAACGATCTGTGAAACGCTCATCAACTTGGTTACGACTTGCGAGTGGTGAAATTTCAATTGGATAATGATAAACAAAGGTCGGTTGTACGATTGTATGTTCGACATATCTCTCAAAGAAGAGATTAATAATATGTCCATATGACATTTCGTGTTTCTCTGGATTTAATCCATGTGCTTTTGCTGCAGCGAGCGCATCTTCAAACTCTGTCATACTTTCAAGATCAACACCGGTTGCCTCTTTAATTGCATCCGTCATTTTTAAACGTTTAAACGGTGCTTTTAATGAGATTTCTTTATCTCCATATACAACTTCTGTAGTGTTTAATACTTTCTCTGCAACCGTTGCGATAAGATTTTCAGTAATGTCCATCATACCTTCCATATTGCTATATGATTGGTATAACTCTAACATTGTATACTCTGGTGAGTGACGTGTTGACATTCCTTCATTTCTAAACATCCTTCCAATTTCATAAACACCATCGAATCCACCGACGATTAATCGTTTTAATGGAAGTTCTGGAGCAATACGAAGATTGTATTGTTGATCCAAAGTATTATGATGCGTTAAGAATGGTTTTGCTGAAGCCCCCCCTAAGATAGTATGTAACATTGGTGTTTCAACTTCAACTAAGCCCTTATCATCAAGATAGTTTTGAATTGCACGAATAATACGTGGACGTAAATAGGCAACACGACGGCTGTCTTCATTCATAATTAAGTCTACATAACGACGGCGATAGCGTTCTTCAACATCTTGAAGACCATGGAACTTATCTGGAAGTGGTTTTAATGCTTTTGTTAGGTGGACATATTTTTCAACTTTAATTGATAGTTCATCTTTATTTGTTCTAAAGACTGTCCCTTCAACTCCAATAATATCTCCAATATCTGATAGTTTAAAAATATCAAATTCATCTTCAATTGCATCCTTACGAATGTATGCTTGAACTTGTCCATGCATGTCTTTAATGTGAACAAAGGCCGCCTTACCCATCTCACGTTTTGTCATAATACGACCTGCATATTTTACATGCTTGTCTAAGGCTTCTAATTCTTCTTTTGTATATTTATCATAGGTTTCAAATAGTGTTACACTATCGATATCTGGCGTAAAGAAGTTTCTAAAAGGATCAATTCCTAAAGCTTCATAGCTTGCGAGCTTCTCACGTCGTACTTGTTCTTGTTCTGTAAATTCTCTTTTCATTTCAACACCGTATTTTCTCTATACATCATAGCAAATATTTATGCTTTTTTATACTGATTCACTAGCATTTGTATGCTTTCATTAACATTTTCATCATTTCTTATTATTTCAAAATACTCATGAATTAATGCATCCATTGTATTTTTATCCTCACATTGATTAATGCAGTCTTTCATTCTTTTACTTAAGGGGAGTCCCGCAATGTACCAGGCAATGTGAGCACGCATTTCACGCACCGCTACATCTTCACCTTTTAATGAAATTAAACTATCAAATTGTTTGTTTATATAATATGCAATACTGTCGACACTCTTAATCGACTTTACCTCAAGTCCCGCTAAGCCATCAATGATTTCCTTTAATACCCAAGGATTTCCAAAGGCTGCACGTCCAACCATCACAGCATCACATCCTGTTTCATTTAACATCCGCTCTGCATCTTCAAGCGAGGTAATATCACCATTTCCAATGACCGGTATACTGACTGCTTCTTTAGTCTGACGAATAAGATCATAGTCTGCCTTGCCCGTATACATCTGTGTTCGTGTACGTGGATGGATTGTGATTGCGGATACACCGGCCTTTTCTAACATCTTAGCACATTCAACGGCATTAATATGATCATGATCATAACCTGATCTAAACTTTACTGTAACTGGCTTCTTTACATTTTGAACAATACCACTCACAATTTCATAAGCATTATCTAAGTCTAACATTAAGGCACTTCCAGCACCATTTTTCACAATCTTTGGTGCAGGACATCCCATATTAAAATCAATAATGTCACAGTGACAATGCTCATCTAAATACTTTGCGGCTTCAATTATACTATCTTTATCACTACCAAAGAGTTGCATTGATAATGGATGCTCATGCGGAGATACGTCTAACATCTTTAAGGTTTTTTCATTACGATAGTTTATTGCCTTATCCGACACCATTTCAGCACAGACAAGTCCAACACCAAACTCTTTCGCTATGAGTCTAAAACTTTGATTGCTAATGCCTGCCATTGGAGCAAGGATTACATTGTTGTCGAGTTCGACATTACCGATCTTAAGCTTCGCGCTCATCTACGATCCGTTGTAAGTCTAAAGGAGTAAATAAGTATTTCTCTTGGCAATAATGACAGACTGTTTCAATAATTTCATCGTCCATAATCATTTCCGTTAATTCCTTAGTATCTAATGTTGCTAATCCGTTCATCATTTTTTGACGGCTACATTCACATTTGAACTGTACATCACGCTCTTCAAGAACACGTGCATCTTCAAAGAGATCTTCAATGATTGATCGTGCAGTTGCACCATTATTAATCATTGTTGAAATCGGTAAGAGTTTTCCAAAGGCCGTTTCTGTTGCGACAATATCTTCTTCCGTAGCACCTGGTAAAAGTTGGATGATTAAACCTCCAGCTGCTTGAACATGGTTGTCCGTTTCAACTAAGACTCCTAGTGAGACAGCAGATGGTGTTTGTTCACTCACATTAAAGTAGTAGGCAAAGTCTTCAGCAATTTCACCACTCACAAGATCAACAGTTCCAACAAAGTCACTCTTTAATCCCATTGATTTCGTTACGTTTAAAAATCCACTCCCTACAGCTAAGCCAACTGCAAGTTTGTTCTTATCATGATATGAAAGCATAACATGTGGTTCACCAACATAGCCTCGAACATTTCCACTATTACTCGATGAGGTCATGATCGTTTTGATTGGACCATCACCATTTATTTGAATACTCACTTTTTCCTTATCATTTTTACTCATTGCACCCATCATGAGGTTAACGGCCATTGTACGACCTAGTGCTGCAGCTGATGTTGGCCATAAATCATGACGAACACGTGCTTCTTCAGTAAGCTTCGTACTTACAACACTGTATATTCTTATATTGCCACCTCTGGCAATTCCTATTGCTAATTTATCCATAATTTTCTCCTAGCGTAGAAAAAGATGATTTTCATCATCTTTTAAATTTAATCTACTTGATCTTCATTTACAACTTCAGCATCCAATACTTCTGTATAGTCTAAAGGACGACCTGCTGCAATATTTTCGATTTCTTCTTGCGTTAATGTTTCTTGATCGATTAACGTTTCCGCAATAAGATTTAATTGATCACGATGTTTAGTAATTATTTCAGTTGCTTGTGCATGTGCTTCATCAACAATCTTACGAACTTCTTGGTCGATTTGAGCTGCTACTGATTCAGAGTATTGACGTCCACTACCATAGTCACGTCCTAAGAAGACTTCTTGTGATGCTTTTTGGTATTGAATTGGTCCAAGATCACTCATACCCAGTTCCACAACCATCATGCGTGCAATACGTGTTACACGTTCAATATCGTTGTGTGCTCCAGTTGAGATATCATCTAAGACGATTTCTTCAGCGACACGTCCACCTAATAGAGCAGTAATTTCTGCAAGTAAGTGACCTCGTGTTTGCATGTACGTTTCTTTTTCTGGAAGCATTAAGTTGTATCCACCAGCATCTCCACGTGGGATGATTGTGATCTTCGCAACCTTACTTGCTTTCGGTAAGTTAATTCCGATAACAGCATGTCCTGCTTCATGGTATGCAACGAGTTTTTTCTCTTCATCACTATAAGCACGTGATGTTTTTGCAGGTCCCATCATAAC
>JAAZDN010000059.1 GCA_012512805.1 Erysipelothrix sp.
AGTGAAGATTGAACGCCACAAGTGGCCGGATGAAAAAAAAGATGCAAAGAAATCAAAACTTAATCGTCGTATTTCTATTGCGGTTTTATCCTTCTTTATGTTTTTACTCGGTATGGGCTTTTCACAGGCTATTGCTCCATACAATACGAATCAAGAAAGTAATAAATTTAGCGAAATAGAAAAAATTCTTACTGAAAAATGGTATTTTGGTAAAGATGTTGAAAATTTAGATACCTTTATTCCTGATAATGGATTTTACGGGATGGCCAATCTAAGTGCTATTGATCCACATACTTCATATTTATCTGCGGCAGAAATCGCAAGTTATACCGAAGGCTTGTCAGGATCATATGTAGGCATTGGTATTCAATATTATGAAAGTGACAATGGAATCTTGATTGTGGATCGTGTCTTTGAAGACTCACCTGCCGAAATCGGTGGGATGATGGCTGGCGATATTATTTTTAAAGTTGAAGATAAGCTTGCGGCAGACTTAGACATTAATCAGGTGAGTGAACTTGTCCGCGGTGAAGCAGATACACCTGTTACACTAACAGTACTTCGTGATAATAAAGAAGTCATCATTAAAATGATTAGAAAACAAGTGATCCACTCAAGCTTTGGTGAACAATTAACACCAGAAGTTGCCCTCATCGAACTTGAACAATTCGGAGAAACAACGGCAGGTGAAGTTGAAAATTATTTAAAACGATTTAAAGACAGTAAACACCTTATTATTGATTTACGTAATAATGGAGGGGGATATCTAAACAGTGTCATTGAAATTACAAGTTTATTTGTAGGTCCCGATAAGACAGTTTTAATAACTGAAAATAAAAATGGGGATCAATATGTTGAAAATACGCTTAATAAAGAGGCCTATACCTTTGACGATATCACAATCTTAGTTAACGGTGGAACTGCCAGTGCCAGTGAGGTCTTAACGGCAGCTCTTAAGTATCATTTGGATAATGTTAGTGTTGTAGGTGTAAAAACCTATGGCAAAGGAACGGTCCAACAAACGCAGTTCTTATCTGACAACAGTGCCTTAAAATATACGACAGCAGAATGGTTTGGACCTGACTCAGGTAAGATACATGGTGTAGGAATATCACCTGATTTCGAAGTGAAGTTAGCACCAATTATTGAAAGTGGATTTATGGCCTTCCCTGAAGGAAATACGTATCAAAAAGATCAGGTTGGAGAAGTCGTTAAGTATGTTCAGGAAGCACTTGATTTCTTAGGCTATTCAATGGATCGAAAAGATGGATACTTTGATGAAGCAACCCATCAAGCTGTAGTTCAATTTCAAAAGAGTATGAACATTGAAGCGAACGGTCAAATAAATGAAGATAACTATAATCTTCTTATCAGTAAAACGGTACGTGAGTACAACCAAAATAAAGCGAAATACGATACACAAAAAAACTATGTCCTTAATCAGCTAGGGGTAAAATAATGGAGGAACGTTTTGAACTTGTTTCCCCATTTGAACCAAAAGGTGATCAACCACAGGCCATTGAAACCTTAGTATCTAATATTAAAAAGGGTGTTCATGAACAAATCCTCTTAGGGGCAACCGGAACGGGTAAGACCTTTACGATTGCGAACGTTATTGAAAAAATAAATAAACCAACACTTGTCTTCGTTCATAACAAAACATTGGCGGGACAATTGTACAGTGAATTTAAAGAATTGTTTCCACATAATAATGTTGAATACTTTGTATCCAACTTTGACTTTTACCAACCAGAGGCGTATATGCCACGTTCTGATACATACATTGAGAAAACCGCAATGATTAATGATGAACTGGACATGCTTCGCTTAGCAGCCGTAAATGCGGTCTTAAGTCGTAATGATACAATTATCGTTGCCTCAGTCGCAAGTATTTACGGATCGAGTGATCCAGAAGTATACCGTGACATGTTCTTTACAATAAAGGTTGGGGAAATCATTGAACGTGATGATCTCTTAAGAAAACTAGTGGAACGTCAATATACACGTAATGATATTGCACAAAAACGTGGAACCTTCCGCGTGCGTGGCGATAGTATTGAAGTCGCCTTAGGCCATAAGGATGATTTCTTACTCCGTATTGAAATGTTTGATAATGAGATTGAACGGATACTAGAGGTAAACGCCCTTAGTGGAGAAGTCATTGAAGGCTATTCAGTGTACAATGTTTTTCCTGCAAATGAGTATGCACGTGATCGTCAAAAAGTGTTACGAGCAGCAGATAAAATCGAAGAAGAACTTAAAGAACGATTGGCGTTCTTTGAAGCCGAAAATAAACTTGTCGAGTATCAACGCTTAGAAAATAAAACGAAGTATGATCTTGAAGCACTGCGTGAATTTGGTGTTGTATCTGGTATTGAAAACTATTCACGACATATGGATAATCGTGAGGCGGGCGAACGTCCCTTTAACCTCTATGATTATTTCCCGGATGATTTTCTCTTAGTCATTGACGAATCACACGTCAGTGTTCCACAAATTCGTGGAATGTACAACGGTGATCGAGCGCGTAAGACAACCTTAGTAGACTATGGATTTAGACTACCAAGTGCCTTAGATAATCGTCCGATGAAATTTGAAGAGTGGGAAGAACTCATCAATGATGTCATCTACGTCTCCGCAACACCGGGTAAGTATGAGTTAGAAAAACTACCAGATCATGTTGTAGAACAAATTATCAGACCAACTGGACTAGTTGATCCAGAGATCATTCTTGTACCAACTAAGGGTCAAATAGATGATCTTGTGATGCGTATTCAATCGCGACTTGCGGTTGGTGAGCGTGCGCTTGTAACAACACTTACAGTAAAGATGGCTGAAGAATTAAGCAACTACTTAAAACAGATGAACTTTAGAGTGAAGTATTTACACCATGAAGTGAAGACCTTAGAACGTATTGAAATCATTCAAGACTTTAGAAAAGGAAAGTACGATATCTTAGTTGGAATTAACTTACTGCGTGAAGGACTTGATTTACCCGAAGTATCATTGGTTGCGATTCTTGATGCGGATAAGGAAGGCTTCTTACGATCTGAACGATCACTCATTCAAACCATTGGTCGTGCGGCTCGTAATGTGAATGGTCAAGCAATTTTGTATGCCGATAAGATTACAGATTCAATGCAAAAAGCCATTGATGAAACAAATCGTCGTCGCAGCATTCAAGAAGCGTATAATCTTGAACACAATATCGTCCCACAAACGATTAAGAAAGAAATTCGTGATACAATTCGTAGTGTTGAAACGAATGAAATGGCTACGAACTATCTTAAGAAATCTGTTAAAAATAATAAAGAAGAAAAGGCTGAATTGATTGAAAAATTACGGTTAGAAATGAATGAAGCAGCGAAAGAACTTGACTTTGAGCGTGCTGCCCAACTCCGTGATATGATGTTAGAAATTAAAGCAGACTAAAAGCCTTAATCCAAAATTAAGGCTTTTTACTGTATAATAATGAAGAGGTGTAAGATGGAACTAAATAAAATAAAAATTAAAGGTGCACGTGAGAATAACCTTAAAAATATAGATATAGAAATCCCCCGCAATAAGCTTGTGATTATGACGGGTGTTTCAGGTAGTGGAAAGACATCACTGGCCTTTGATACGATTTATGCAGAAGGACAGCGTCGCTATGTCGAATCCTTAAGTGCCTATGCACGCCAGTTTTTAGGTGGAATTGAAAAACCGGATGTGGATAGTATTGAAGGCTTATCGCCATCGATCAGTATTGATCAAAAGACGACGAGCAATAACCCACGTTCTACAGTTGGTACCGCAACAGAAATTTATGATTATTTACGTCTTATGTATGCACGTGTTGGAACACCATATTGTCCAAATCACAATACAAAAATCGAGGCCCTTTCCGTCAAACAAATGGTTGATCAAATTATGAGTATGGAACATGATGCTCGACTCATGATTAAGGCACCAATTATTAAACGCCGTAAAGGGTCGCATAAAGAACTATTGGCATCCTTATTAAAAGATGGCTATGTTCGTGCTGTTATTGATAATGAAATGTTCTTATTAGAAGATGCTATTGAACTTGATAAAAATAAGAATCATGATATTTCCGTAGTTGTGGACAGAATCATTTTACGTGAAGACAATCGCTCACGTTTAAGTGATTCGATCAATGCGGCTCTTTCTCTAACTGATGGTACCGTTGAAGTGAGTCATGGAGATCACAATCATTTATTCTCAGCGAACTTTGCCTGTGATCAATGTGGATTCTCAATTCCAAAACTTGAACCCCGTCTGTTCTCATTCAACTCACCACTTGGTGCCTGTGATGCATGTAATGGTATTGGATCATCACAAACCTTGGATATTGAACTTTTAATTCCGGATATGGATTTAAGTATAGTGGATGGTGGAATCATCTATTATAAAAACATGGTAAACAGTGATAATATTGAGTGGAAGACCTTTGAGAGTCTATGTAATTACTATAATATAGACCTTGAAAAACCACTGGGTAAAATGACTAAAAAAGAAATGGATATTATACTGAACGGTTCTAAAGAGCCAATTCCTCGTGAAATTATTTCACGTACCGGCAATATTCGAATTATGAATGACTATATCGAAGGGGTTAAGAGTTTAATTGAACGCCGCTTTATGGAAACATCCAGTGAGAGCAGTCGACGTTGGTATCAATCCTTCTTATCTGAGCAAACATGTGAAGTATGTGAAGGGCGTCGTTTAAATGAAATGGCCCTTGCAGTGAGGATTGATCATAAGAATATTTTTGAATGGACATCACAGAGTATTGCGGATGCCTATGACTTTATGCAAAATATTAACCTTGATGCCAATCAACAACAAATTGCGGACTTGGTCATTAAAGAGATTAGTGATCGTCTACGCTTCTTACGTGATGTTGTACTCGATTATTTAACGATGGAACGGGTAGCGGGAACCTTATCTGGTGGAGAGGCGCAACGTATTCGCTTGGCTACACAAATTGGCTCCAGTTTAATGGGCGTCTTATACGTTCTTGATGAGCCAAGTATTGGACTGCATCAACGTGACAATGACAAACTGATCAACACATTAAAATCAATGCGAGATCTTGGAAACAGTGTCCTCGTTGTAGAGCACGATGAAGATACGATGCTAGCCTCCGACTGGATTATTGATGTAGGACCTGGGGCCGGTGTTCATGGTGGAAACATTATGGCAGCGGGTACACCAGCTCAAATTATGAAAAATAAAAATTCATTGACCGGTAAATTCTTAAGTGGTAAAGAAACAATACCTACACCAAAAGAGCGCCGTAAGGGCAATGGATTATTCTTAAATATAAAGGGAGCGACTGAAAATAATCTTAAAAACATTTCAGTAGATATTCCACTTGGGATGTTTAATGTTGTCAGTGGGGTATCAGGATCTGGAAAGTCATCGCTTGTCAATGAGGTACTGACAAAATCAATTTTAAAAGAATTACGCAGAACTCGAATTAAACCTGGTAAGGTAAAATCAATTGAAGGCCTTGAAAATATTGATAAGGTTGTCAATATTGATCAAAATCCAATTGGACGTACACCACGTTCAAACCCAGCAACATATACAGGTGTCTTTGATCATATCCGTGATCTCTTTGCCTTATCCACTGAGTCTAAACTTCGTGGATACAGTAAAGGTCGATTCAGTTTTAATGTCGCGGGTGGACGTTGTGAAAAATGTCGTGGTGATGGGGTTAAAAAGATTTCAATGCACTTTCTACCCGATGTCTATGTGAAGTGTGAAGAGTGTGATGGGAAACGTTATAATGACGATACCTTACAAGTCACCTTTAAAGGCAAGAACATTTATGATATTCTTGAAATGACGGTTGAAGATGCGGTCGTCTTCTTTGATTCCATTGCACCAATTAAACACAGCATGCAAATTTTAGAAGATGTTGGACTTGGATACATTAAGCTTGGACAATCATCAACAACCTTATCAGGCGGAGAAGCACAGCGGGTCAAACTTGCGAGTGAACTCCAAAAACGCGCAACGGGTAAAACACTCTTTGTTCTTGATGAGCCAACAACGGGACTGCACAGTTATGATGTTCGTAAACTATTAACCGTTCTCCAACGCATTGTTGACAACGGTGATACGGTGCTCGTCATTGAACATAATCTTGATATTATAAAAAATGCGGACTATATCTTGGATCTTGGTCCTGAAGGTGGAAGTAATGGGGGGACAATTATTGCCCAAGGTACACCTGAAGAGGTTGCACAAGTCAAAGCAAGTTATACCGGAAAATATTTAAAGAAAGTATTAGAAAAGGGGCAATAAGATGATTGAAAATACAGTATTACGTGTTAAGGATTTAATGGATGCCTTTCATTTGGTTCAAGAATGTGGTGATGAAGACAGTATCATGCGCCGTATTTTAGTGCCGGATATTAACCGTCCAGGATTAGAGTTAACAGGATATTATATTCATAGTGATAAAAAACGCATTGTTATATTAGGGGATAAGGAAATCTCTTATATTGGAACAATGCCAGCTGAGGATCAACGTAAGCATTTTGACTTTTTAACAAGTGATGAAACACCGGTTATTATCGTGAGTAAAAATCATCCCGTTCCACGTATTTTACGTGAGGTTGCGGAAAAGAAAAACTTCCCAATCTTTGGCTCAAAACTATCAACAGTGCGTGTGACCGTTGAAGTCATAGCCTTTTTAGAAAACTTCTTAGCTCCATCATCATCACTCCACGGTACGCTTATGAATGTGTACGGAACAGGAGTCTTAATTATGGGAGATAGTGGTGTTGGGAAATCTGAACTTGCACTTGAACTCATACGCCGTGATCACGTATTAATCGCAGATGATCGTGTTGTGACCTACAATATGCACAATCGCGTCGTTGGAAAATCTCCAAAGATCTTAGAAGGTGTCCTTGAAGTTCGTGGTATTGGTATTATTAATGTTATGCACATGTTTGGTGCTAGCTCAATTTTAGATTCCATCAATATTGATGTTGTCATTTACCTAGAACATTATGATGGTAAGAAAGAATATGATCGCCTTGGTGATAAGGTTCATTCTTACATGAACATTTTAGGGATTGATATTCCAAAAATTGAATTTCCAGTAAAAGTCGGACGCAATATGGCCGTCTTAGTTGAAACAGCAGTCACAAACTTTAAATTAAAACAACGAGGCATAAACAGTGCTACGGAATTTAATGATCGGGTTATGGCACATTTAGAGGAAAAACAAAAACGCATGGTTGAAGAATCAAAGCTTGATGCAAAAAAGGTGGATAGATGATGCAATTATTTCCAAATACAAAAACATTCATTAGTATTTTAGGTGTTGATATTGCCTGGTATGCCGTCATCATTTTATGTGGTGCTGCACTGGCCTTATACTTTACAATGCGTGATGGCAAAAGATACAACATTAGTAGTGCACATATAGAAGACATCTTCTTTGGAACCTTACTTGTAGGTGTTTTGGGTGCCCGTCTATGGTATGTCTTATTTTCACCACAGTTGAGTGCTTATTTAAGCAATCCAATGTTAATCGTTGCCTTTAGAGATGGTGGACTCGCAATTCAAGGGGGTCTTGTTTTCGGAGCAGCCTATGCGTATTACAAGTGTAAAAAATTAAATATTGATTTTCTAAACTTAGCGGATGCTGCCTTTCCAAATGTATTAATTGCCCAGGCAATTGGACGTTGGGGAAATTTTGTAAATCAAGAAGCCTTTGGTGAAATCGTTACAGCCAAACACTTTCAATTCTTTCCAGAATGGTTTAAAGAATATATGTACATTGATGGCTACTACCGTCAACCGATGTTCTTTTATGAAAGTATCTTAAACATTGTTGGATTTATCTTAATTAAATTTGTTTTACCTAAGTTTCGTAAGATGCAAAAAGGAGACTATGTCTTTGCATATTTAGTGTGGTATGGATTGGTCCGTATTGTTATTGAACATTTCCGTACTGACAGTCTTGTCTTCTTTGGAATGAAGAGTGCCCAAGTAACATCGATCGTCTTTATTGTTATTGGACTTTTAGGTTTTATGGGAAAGTTCAGAAAAAAGGACAATGAATCTAATACAATCGTCCTCTTTGATTTTGATGGAACACTTGGTGATACAAATCAATTAATTGTGGATTCATTTGTTCAAGTGTTTGCAGAGGTCCAACCTGATTTAGTCGTTTCAGAAGAGATGAAACTATCATTTGTAGGACCAACACTGTATCATTCATTTGAACGCTATGCATCAGAGAGTGATGATGTTGACTACAATGTAAAACGTTATAAAGAGATTAATCTTGTCATGCAACAAGAACGTTTAGAAGAAATTGAAGGTGCTAAAGCGCTTTTAACAGTCTTAAAATCAAAAGGCTATAAACTGGGTGTTGTATCCAGTAAGATGCTCCATTCTTTACGATTTGGCCTAGACTTGTTAAAATTAGAGTCTGACTTAGATATAATCATTGGTGGTGATGAGGTAAGTATTCCAAAACCTGATCCCCAAGGGTTACTAAAGGCACAAGCAGAGATACTACCCGATGCAAAATATAAATATTATATTGGAGATACACCAACTGATGTTTTAGCAGCACAAGCAGCAGGATTTACGTCTATCGCAATTTGTACAAGTCCAGCCTTAGAAAATGATATTATGGCATGCAATCCGGATTATCTTATTTATGAATTAAATGAAGTCTTAACAATTATTGAGGAGAATGAAAATGGAAAAATTTGATCTTATTATTGTCGGAGGCGGTCCTGCAGGACTGACTGCCGCAATTTATGCCGTCCGTAGTGGTTTAAACACTGCCTTTATTGAAGCGGATGCACCAGGTGGAAAATTAACCTTAACAAATGAAATTTCTAACTGGCCAGGTATTGAAGAAACACACGGTGCTGATTTAGCATTAAGTATGTTCAATCATGCAACAGCACTCGGTGCAAAATATATATATGGACGTGTTAATGAAATTAAAGAACACGAATATGGAAAAGAAGTCATCAGTGATCAAGATTCATATTTAGCACACGCTGTTATTGTCGCAACAGGAACAAAGGAACGTTTACTTGGCATTGAAAATGAAGTTGAGTTTGCGGGACGAGGTGTCTCATACTGTGCCGTCTGTGATGGTGGCTTTACACGTGGTAAAGATATCATTGTAATTGGTGGTGGAAACTCTGCCTTTGAAGAGACAATCTATCTTGCGGGTCTTGCGAAATCAATTACAATTGTTGTACGTAAAGATAAAGCACGTGCTGAAGCGAAGATTGTTCAACAAGTTGAAGCACTAGACAATGTCACAATATTATACAATCACGATTCAATTGCAATGGTAGCAAGTGATAATCACATTAATGGCTTAACGGTACATGATCGCATTAACGATAAGACATATACCTTAGATGGTGAAATGATCTTCCCTTATATTGGATCTGATCCCATTACTAACATGTTAGATGGTGTTGTGGATTTAGATGCACGCAACTATGTAATTGCGAATAATGATATGGAAACATCAGTAGCAGGAATCTTCAGTGCTGGTGACATTAATCAAAAAACATTACGTCAAGTGGTCACAGCAGCAAGTGATGGAGCCATTGCTGCTCAGTCAGCATTTAATTATATTAAAGAGAACTTTTAAATAATATGTAATAAAAACTTAGTTTGTGATATAACTAAGTTTTTTATCAATTAAGAGCATATGACTCGTAAATAACTCAAAGTATGCAATAATAAATACGCACATTAAGAGTGTCTAAGAATGTGCAAACTGTGATATATTTACTTTAAGTAAATGAAATGCGCAACAAGTTTCAGTAAACAAATAAAAATATGCTAAGATAATGGTGAGGTGATTTAATGAATTTAATTCTACAAAATCCATCACTATTTAGTGAGACTGAAAAAACTGATATTACAAAGTTTGGCTTTACCATAATTTCTGAAGATTCAGACGTTAATGAGGCAGAGGTTTATGTTGGGATTTTCAAAGATACAAGACTGAAACTTGAAACAATAAAGGGTTTAAAATTTATACAATCAACAATAGCAGGGTATGACATGATCGATATGGATGCTATTAAAGCTAAAAATATTTCATTTGCAAATGCATCAGGCATTGGGAGTGCGCCCATCGCTGAGTTTATTGTGCATGCGCTTTTGGATAAGTATCGATGTGCATCACTATTTAGAGAAAGTCAAGGATCAAAAACGTGGATATCTCGTCGACAATCGGATGCGATGATTGACGAGCTTACGCATAAACGTATTTTGATATTGGGAACAGGAAGCATTGGACACGCTGTGGCAAAACGTCTTAGCGCCTTTGATGCAGTATGTGTTGGTATCAATCAATCCGGCCGGACGGTTGAATACTTTGATGCATGCTATCCAATGAATCAGTTAGATGCACAATTGCAACACGCTGATGTTGTCGTTGGAGCACTTCCTTTTAATGATGATTCAAGAAATTTATACAACGAACAGTTTTTTAAAAAAATGAAGAATGAAAGTATCTTTATTAATGTAGGACGAGGACCACAGTGTAATGAGGATGATCTCTTAACTGCTCTAGATCAAAATATAGCACATGCTATCCTTGATGTTTTTCAAGTGGAACCACTCAGTAGTGAATCAAAACTATGGACTCATCCACACATCGTCGTCACACCGCACAACTCGTCAAGTTCACTTCTTGTTGAAGCACGCTTAAAAGCGCTCATTATGCATAATCTTAAACAATACGCTGAAAAGCAAATGCTTAGAAATCAGGTATTCTAATGACTAATTTAGTAGTCATTGGTGGGGGGAGTGGCGTTGCTTCTATCTTACGTGGAATTAAGGAGTTAGACGACGTAAACATAAAGGCAATCATAACGGTTGCGGATAATGGTGGAAGTACAGGGCGCTTAAAGACAAAGTATCGGATTCCAGCCGTAGGTGACATTCGAAACGTACTGGTCTCCTTAGCGGAATCAGAAACATTATTAAAAGAACTTATGGATTTTCGTTTTGTTGGTGACTCTTCAATTGGAGAAGACGTTGAAGGTCACAGTTTGGGAAACCTCATCATTGCATCACTCATGCAAGAAACAGGTGATTTTATGGATGCAATTAAGAAGTTAGAATCCGTCCTAAGAATCAAGGGGAGTATCATACCATCTACACTATCGGTAGTCGATCTGTTTGCTGAAATGACAGATGGTTCAATTGTTGTTGGTGAAACGAACATTCGCGATACCGATAAACAAATAAACAATGTCTTCTACAACCATACGGTTGAAAGTACACCGGAGGCTTTATTAGCGATAAAAGAAGCGGACTATATTATTTTTGGAATTGGAAGTCTCTATACTTCTATTATTCCAAACATTATTGTGGATGATATCCGAAAGTGTATAAATGAAAGCAAGGCTGAAGTCATTTATTTATCAAATATAATGAGTGAAGTTGGCGAAACCGACGGCTATACCGTCAAAGATCATGTTGATGCCATTGAGAGTCATTTACTCGGTAAAATTGATACAATTGTTTATCCGAGTAATGAGATTCCAAGTGACGTCATTCGTGCTTATGCTGCTGAGAATGCTGCATTTGTAAGTTTGGACGATGATGAGCGCTTATGCGACTACACCGTTCAAAAATGTGACCTTGTAACGTTTGAGGGTACACAGGCACGTCATGATTCAGATAAAATAAAAAAATGGTTTAAAGATAAGGTGAGGAAGTAATGTCATTTTCAAAAAAAGTAAAACATGAGATTTCACGTAATGTCTTATTTTCATGTTGTCAGCGGAGTCAATTAAGTGCACTCATTTTAATGTCGAGTTCACTCATCATTAACAGTGCTGGCATCTCACTACAATTTAGTACTGAGAATTCATATATTGCGAAACGTGTTTGGCAGTTAACAAAGGATCTTTATGATGTCAATTTAAAATTAGATATCGTCAACAAGAAGACATTTGATCAAAGTAATGTGTATCAAGTGAATATTGTTGGCGATGGATTAGAGGTACTACGTGAACTCGGACTTTATACTGATAACGGTCTAAAGGATGCGATTGATGCATCAGCGCTTAAGAAAGAATGCTGTCAACGCGCATTTTTAGCCGGAGCCTTTATGGCCAATGGTAGTGTGAATTCTCCAAATACTCCAGAGTATCATCTTGAAATTGCGGTAACATCAGAAAAACAAAGTCAATTGATTGAAACCTTAATGAATAAGTTAGACTTGAATGCGAAGACGATCATGCGTCGTCAGCACCATGTTGTTTATGTTAAAAAGGCTGAAAAAATTTCCGACTTCTTACGAGCAGTTGGCTCATCAAATGGTGTTATGGAATTTGAACAAGTTCGAATTGAACGTGACTATGTAAATAACTTTGTGCGACTTGATAACTGTGAACTGGCTAATGAGGTAAAAGTCATTACTGCTGCCCGTAAACAACTTGAGCTCATTGAGGAAGTGGAACGTCGCAATTTACATCACCAACTTAAAGCAAGTCATATTGAGGTCATTGAACTGCGTAAACAGTTTCCAGAATCAAGTTTATTAGAGCTTACAGATGAATACTATAAACTGTATGGAAAAACAATTACAAAATCTGGATTAAACCATCGATTTAACAGAATAGGTGAAATTGTAAACGATAAGTAACAGTACACCACTTAAAGTAGGTAGATTTTAATTAGAATAACACTTAAAATTGTATTTAGAAAGCGGAGGCGTAAGATATGGACAATCAATCAGGAAACCCATTACAGCATATATTTGGATCTAATATGCGTAAACAAAGATTAAATTTGAACATTTCTCAAGAAGAATTATCTTTTAGAGCTGGTTTACACCGTAACTACATTTCAGATGTAGAACGTGGAACTCGTAATGTTTCAATTATATCAATGGAAAAAATCGCAAATGGATTGGGTATTGATTTACACGAATTATTAAGACGATAATATCACGAGCTATCGGCTTAATCAATTGACAGAGTACTACTAAAGTGGTACTCTTTTTACTTGAGGAGTGATACTTTGAACTACACATTTAAAGAAAATATTGGTGAACATGAATTTGATGCATTTGCCACAACACATGCCAAGGCCACCTTTTTTCAACAGAGCAGTTGGACACACGTTAAGGCAGAATGGAATTCCTATTTAACAGGTGTATATCAAAATGAGATGCTTGTTGCGGTATGTCTAGTTTTACAGCGAAAACTACCATTAAATATTTCACTTATGTATGCTCCCCGTGGACCAATTTTAGATTTTGAAAATATTGAACTATTAAACTTTTATTTACAACAATTAAAACAATTTGCTAAGAAATATAAGACAATGGCCTTAACGATTGATCCCTTTGTCGCTCGTGCTGAATATCCAATGATCAGTGCAATGCAAAATGAACTTAATGTGGACTATGATGATCATATGGTTGATCTCTTTAAAAAACAAGACTATAAACATACTGGTTTTGTCTTAGATTTACGCGATAGCTTTCAACCACGTTTTACGCCGATTGTACGCCTTAGTGATGATAAGCAGTATCAAAAAAGCAAGGGCTATAAAGAAGGATTAAAGGCGCTTAAAAGGGGCGTTAAGGTTGTTCGAGGTGGAGCTGAGCTTGTTGATCGACTCCAAGCATTGATTATTAAAACAGAAACACATAAAAAGATTAATCTTCGTGATGTCAGCTACTTTAAACGATTAGTCAGTGCATATAAAGATGATTGTTTAATTACCATATCCTATATTGATTTTGAAGAAAGTAAGACAAATACAGAAGATCGACTTAAAGAGCTTTTAAAACGATTAAAGACACCAACACTTACTGAAAAACGTAGGGAAGAATACGTGCGCCAACAAGTTATTTTAGAAAACGAAATTAAAAAGTTAGAAGAAGAATAAAAAGAACATACAAGTGTTGATTTGGCTGGATTGATTGGTTTAAAAAACCAAACGAAATCTGAGCTGCTCTATGCTGGTATGAATCGTGATTATCAAAAGTACCATGGATCATACGTGAATTATGTGGATGCCATCAATTGGTCAGCAGAACACCAATTGGAATTTGTTTCGTTTGGTGGAAATTCTGGAAGCTTTGATCATGGTATTGATAAGTTTAAAGTGAGTTTTGATGCTAATATACTTGAGTATATCGGTGAATTTACATACGTTAATCGTCCGATATTAAATTATTTGTTTAATAAAGCGGTTGCAATAAGACGTAAATAAAATCTCTAATATAACAAATTTGTAATTTAATAATTGTGAAAATTGTGTGATAATTAGAAGGTTATGTAAAAATAATTGTTGAAATTCCTCAAATTAGGTGTATGATATATGTATAAGGAGGAGAGAAATGGATACTTGGAAAATTATTCTTCTAGTCGTGGTAGTGCTCGTTGTACTTGCTGTAGTTCTCGTAATTTCACAATACAATAACTTAATTAGATCACGTAATCAGGTTCGAGAAGCATTCTCAACAATGGATATTTTACTTTTAAAACGTTCAGATTTAATTCCTGATTTAGTGGCAACTGTTAAGGCTTCAGCAGCACATGAAAGTGAAACACTTGAAGCCGTCGTTAGTGCGCGCTCAAAAGCTGTATCATCTAATGATGTTTCATCACGCTTAGAAGCAGAGAATGAACTCTCAACCAAAATTAGTAATTTATTAGTGATTGCGGAAGCATATCCAGATTTAAAAGCGAGTTCCAATTTTGTTCAAATGCAAAACGATTTACGTGCAATGGAAACAGAAATTGAAAACTCACGTAAATATTATAATGGTACCGTTAAATACCATAATAATGCTGTAAGTGTCTTCCCAGCAAACATTATTGCTTCAATGTTTAACTTTAAAACAGAAGCATTATTTGAACTACGTAATGAAGCACAACGTGAAAAACCAAAAGTTGAATTTTAATAAAAGGTATGTAAATACCTTTTTTATATGGAGGCCATATGTACTTAGAAGTGTATGAAAGCCCAATTGGAACATTATATATTAGTGCCGATGACAACTATTTAATAAGTGTGACAATGGATAAATCGGATTTAACGATTAATGCAAATGACATTACCCAAAACACAATCAAGCAGTTGATTGCATATTTTAATCATGAAATAGATCACTTTGTGCTTCCATTAATCTTTAATCAAACGGAGTTTAGTAATCAAGTTTTAAAAGAACTTGCCAATGTAGCATATGGAACACAGATTTCATACGCTGAATTAGCAGAGCGTTCACAGCGTTTTAAAGCCGTAAGAGCAGTGGGAAGTATTTGTAATAAAAACCCATATTTGATTATTGTGCCCTGTCATCGTATCGTCAAATCCAATGGTGAAATTGGAGCTTATGCCTATGGTTCTAGCATAAAACAATGGCTACTTAATCATGAGCAAAAATTCATATAATATTACCATTTATTGGAAAAGTTAAGCCGAACAGCTGAAAATAGCCTAAAACTAGGCTATTTTTTATGCCTCACACTTTGAATATTTTTCATATTCCTTAATAATTTGCCTTAAATGCTGACAATCGGTAAACTTATTAGGTACATAAAAGGAGGGGCTTATGAATCATCCCTATATGAAACCCATTATGGCAGCTTATGTAATCATTATGTTACTGTTAACGATCTTTACACCACAGCATGAAGTACATGCGATCAGTAAAGATAATAAACAAGCGAAAGTAGTGGTCTATGAATTAGAAATGAATAGTGCCAATTATGACACCATTAAAAAAGACATATTAAATAAACAAGAAAAATATATTTTAAATCCAGAACGATTACCACTAGATTTAGATCTTAGTGAAGTTGTCTTATCAAACGCAGATGTTACAAGCTTTAAACCACAAATGGTTAAAGCGATAGTGAATGTCTATACAAGTTCAAAAACTGGAAAGCAAATTGTTGAACAAATCGAAGAACAGATTCACGTTCATTTTGTTGACAATCAAGCACCAACAATTACATTAAAAGACGATAGTATTAAATTTGTTGAAGGAACACACTTTGATGCTTCATCTTATGTTGATAAAGTCACTGACAATAGTTTCACTCCAATCGATCTTAAAATTGATCATCTCGTCAATCAAAATATTCCCGGAGAATATGAAGTAACTTATACGGCAATTGATGCATCAAACAATCAAACATCAAAAACTATGAGTGTTACCGTTACAAA
>JAAZDN010000060.1 GCA_012512805.1 Erysipelothrix sp.
ATAAATGAAGATTGCATTGCATGTGGTACATGTATTGACGAATGTCCTGTAGATGCTATTTCAGAAGGAGATATATATCACATCGACCCTGAGATTTGCACAGATTGTGGAACATGCGCAGAAGTATGTCCTACAGAAGCAATACATCCTGCATAAGGAGTCAATTTTTTTCTATAGAAAAAAAGAAGGTCAGGATAATTCTTGACCTTTTTTTAGAAATCTGCAGTAAATATCTTATTTACTATTTCAACATTTGTCACTTGCGACTAACTGCTTTTTATTCACTTACTACTTTTATTAAACAGAACAAATTATTACATGAGACGAAAATTATTACAAGATAGCTTGAATTTATCAACAGAAATACATGCATTAATAGACCAATTACCTGAAGATAAAAAATCTGAGGATACAGAACAGGTAAAGACACTGTCATTGGCACTTCAAAGCCAAATTGTGAGAGCTCAAAAAAGAGAAGACGAAGAACTATTGGAAACATTAGAATCTACTTTAGTGTCTATATCAGATTTAGAAGCTAAAATGTTGGAAGCTGTTAAGCAAAGAAGATTGAAAAAGATGGCTATCAATCCTTTATTAGCCAAAATGAAAGAATTGGAGACTGATGTCAAAGTTTTAGCGGGAATGCGCGTTTAGTATTTAAGGAAGAAAAATAGCTTGTACAATTTTATCAAGGTGTGTATCGCGATAGCGAAGTTACATGGATGGACTTTTGTTTCATCACAAAATGTGAGCAATTATTATATATAGAAATAGAAGAGGTTATTGTTGAATAAACTGTAGCCTTTTTTTGTGTTTGTATATTGAAAAGTCAGATGGCTTTTAACTTTGAAAGCTTAATTGATTAATTTTGATTTTTCCGAATTGCTAACCTCACTATCTCATAAGTATTTAAATGTATTGTGTACAATTTAAAAAAATAAACAGTAAACTAAATGTTTGTTTTGGTGTTATATGCACGTAGAAATATGAATTTTTTACTTAGCACTTAACAAAATGAAAAAAATAATCTATTTAAGTCTCCTCCTTATTATATCTATACATGTTAGAGGACAAGTAAGTAATATAAGTCTTAATGTAACTCCAACTGCGAATTATACTTGGTGGGATAACCAACTATTTATAGAAAACGGCCCTATGGTTGGCGGTATGATTGGGATTGGACTCGGTCGTAATCTTGAATTGAGAGGTATATATGAACGTTCGCTCGATCTGAAAAGTACTCTTAACGATCTTAAAGTTCCAGACAATATTGTTGATAAATTTAACTCTCGAGAAGTAGATGTTACACGTTGGGGTGGAGAGTTTAAAGCAAATATACCAACTGGAGGGTCCATTGCACCTTATCTAACATTAGGAACTGGTGTTCAAAAACTTAAATTTGAAGAACTCAAGCAAGAACAAATCTATTTGAGCGCTGGATTAGGAACTAAATTTAATTTGGGTGACCGGGTCACCCTTAATTTAGAAGGTAAACTACATGCTTTTAACTTAGATCCCTCAAGTATTTTAAGAGTGGATGATCCAACGGGAGATTCTTTCAATGACTGGATTGATAATAACATTAGCAATGAGCGGATGATGAACTGGTCGTTGAATGTAGGTATTCAATTCTATTTGGGGGGTAAAAATCCGAATAGTTATACTGCGCTTGATAGAGCATTGGAAAGACAATATTCAAACGGCTTTACTGGTCCACGATTTGTGATTGAACCGGGTGGTGCATACATCAATTTTGATGGAGATACCAACCTGCGAGATACTTATTTATTGGGTGGTGCTGTAGGTTTTGATTTGAATGATTATGTAGGAATACGTGGATTTTATTATCGATCTACAGTAGATGAAAAATTATCTACAGACTTTGATAAATTAGCACTATATGGTGGTGATTTTATTGCAAGGCTTAATGTTTCACGTGGTGTTGTTCCCTATATAAGTGTGGGTGGTGGATATATGAATGTGTATAACAGTTATGTAGGTGAAGCGCCACTTCTTCCAACCAGTTCAGGTTACTTTGCAAAAGGAGGTTTAGGTCTTTCTATACCTGTTTCTCGTTATTTCGAGATTTTTGGAGCCGCTAATTTAATGTTTACAACCGATAAAGAAGATCCAGCTGACTTAGAATCTACTGAGGATTTGAAAAAGCACACCATGTTTAATGCTGGATTAAAATTCAATTTAGGTAAAGCCGCTAACGCTGATAAAGCTTTGAATACTTATGTTGATGAACGTGTAGATGATAGAACTCTTATGTATGAACAACGTATAAATGAATTGAAAAAAGAATTAGACAAGGCTTATGAGGAAAACGATTCAGTGAAAGCATCACGATTAATTGATGAGAAACGTAGATTGGAAACCGAAATGGTGTTATCTGCCGATAATCAACGTGTGATGACGACAACTGCTTCTCCAGCTACTGTGTATGGTGGTAACACAATGATAAGACTTACACCTCAAGAGCTTGAGTCATTGGTAGATCAAGTGGTGAAAGGTGTAGGAAAACCTACTCTAAAAGAAGAAACGCCCGAAGAGCGAATTGATAGATTAGAGAGAATTATATTGGGTGGAGCTCCAACCACTTATAATCAACAACCAGCAACCTATATACAACAGCCTGTAG
>JAAZDN010000061.1 GCA_012512805.1 Erysipelothrix sp.
AGTCCGCATAGGGTTGGCATCTCCTGAAAGAATTCGTGAATGGTCTTATGGCGAAGTCAAAAAACCAGAAACGATTAACTACCGTTCTCAAAAACCAGAACGCGATGGTTTATTCTGTGAACGTATTTTCGGTCCATCAAAAGACTGGGAATGTGCTTGTGGAAAATATAAAAAAGTTCGTTATAAAGGAATAATCTGTGACCGTTGTGGAGTCGAAGTTACGAAAGCAACGGTTCGCCGTGAACGTATGGGGCACATTGAACTTGCTGCTCCTGTCGCTCACATTTGGTATTTACGCGGTATTCCTTCACGTATGAGTATTCTATTAAACATCCCTCCAAAACAATTGGAGTCGATTGTTTACTTTGTTTCTTGGGTCGTAACAGATCCAGGTAGTACATCATTAGAACTCAAACAAATCCTTTCGGAACGTGAATTCCGTGAACAACAACAACTGTATGGTTATGGTTCATTTATTGCTCAGACAGGTGCTGAAGCAGTTAAGAATCTTTTAAGCCAAATGGATGTTGAAAAAGAATACGAAGATTTAAAAGTTGAACTTGAAGGAGCTGCTGGCGAAAAACGTAAGAAGTTATTACGTCGTTTAGAAACAGTTGTATCGTTTATTCAATCAGACAACAAACCTGATTGGATGGTTCTTGATGTTGTCCCAGTTATTCCACCAGATATACGTCCAATGCTTCAATTGGATGGTGGTCGTTTTGCGGCATCAGACTTAAATGATTTATATCGTCGTGTTATTACTCGTAACAATCGTTTAAGAAAACTACTTGAACTTGGAACACCTGCGATTATCGTTCAAAACGAAAAACGTATGTTACAAGAAGCAGTAGATGCTTTAATTGACAATGGACGTCGATCAAAACCTGTTACAGGTGCTGGAGGACGTGCTCTTAAATCATTGTCACATTCACTTAAAGGTAAACAAGGTCGTTTCCGTGGAAACTTACTAGGTAAACGTGTCGACTTCTCTGGTCGTTCAGTTATCGCTGTTGGTCCAGATCTTAAGATGCACGAATGTGGTATTCCTAAAGAGATGGCAATTCAACTATTCAAACCGTTTGTTATTAACGAAATGAAAGTTCAAGGCATCGCAAACAATGCGAAGGCTGCTGAAAAACTGATTGATCGTCATGATCCACGTATTTGGGATATTGTTGAAGAAGTAATTGCGGATCACCCAATTTTACTTAACCGTGCTCCTACACTGCACCGTTTAGGTATCCAAGCATTCCATCCAAAATTAGTTGATGGTAAGGCTATCCGTTTACACCCATTAGTAACTCCAGCATTTAATGCGGACTTTGATGGGGACCAAATGGCGGTCCACTTACCACTTTCTGAAGAAGCACAAGCTGAAGCAGAAGTACTAATGCTTGGTTCTGGGAATATCTTAGGTCCTAAAGATGGTAAACCAATCGTTACACCTTCACAAGATATGGTCTTAGGGAACTTCTACTTAAACATGGAAGAATCTGCTCAAGAATTTGAAGCAAAAGCAGTAGCTCTTGAAGGACTTAATATGCATGATCGTGCTGATGAATGGCGTGGATATTCCCAAAGTGAAGGCCGTGTTTTCTTAAACATGGGAGAAGCTCTTAACGCGCTTGAAAATAAATATATTCACTTACATAACCGTATCGCAATTCGTCCAACATCATTAAAGAAAACGTCATTCACAAAAGAACAACAAGGCCAATATTTAGTTACAACTGTTGGTAAGTTAATCTTTAACGAATGTCTTCCAGAAAACTTCCCTTACATTAATGAAGTATCTGCTGCTAGCTTTAGAGCTACACCAGATCGCTATTTTGTGAAACCAGGGGAGAATATTAAACAATATATTAAAACTTTACCTTTATCAAAAGATGTTAAGAAAAAAGACCTTGGTATTTTAATCAAGGAAATCTTTGATCGTTTCTCAGAATTAGATCGTACAACTAAAACATCTGTAGTCCTTGATAAAATTAAGGATATCGGATTCAAATATTCAACAGTGGCCGGTACAACCGTATCATTGTCAGATATTACCGTTGCTCCAAATAAAGAGAAATACATTGATGATGGGAAAGAAAAGGCTGAAAATCTTAAGTTCATGTTGAATCGTGGTCTTCTAACTCCTCAAGAGTGGGAAGCTAAATTAACTCAATTATGGGATAACATTAAGAGCCAAATCGGTGCTGAGCTTATGGAAAACTTAGCTCGTAAAAACCCAATCAACATGATGTCTACATCTGGTGCTCGTGGTAACGTTTCAAACTTTACCCAACTTGCTGGTATGCGTGGATTGATGGGTAAACCAGTTCAATCTAAATCACGTAAAGAATATGTTCCATCAATCATTGAGGTTCCTATCTATTCATCATTCCGTGAAGGTCTAAACGTTTCTGAGTTCTTCCTTTCAACTCACGGGGTACGTAAAGGTTTAACCGATACTGCCCTTAAGACAGCTGAGTCTGGATACTTAACTCGTCGTTTAGTTGACGTTGCTCAAGATGTTATCGTTGAAGATGAAGACTGTGGAACGGACTATGGATTTACGGTTAGAGACATTGTTGACAAGAAATCGGGTGTCATCATTGAATCAATGAATGATCGTATTGCAGGTCGTTATACTCATGAAAAGATCGTTGATAAAACAACAGGCGAAATTATTGTTGAAGAAGATACTTATATTACAGATGCTCTTGCAGCGAAAGTTGCGGCAGCTGATGTTTCAGAAGTTACTATTCGTTCCGCATTCACATGTGATTCTAAATACGGGGTTTGTAAGAAGTGCTATGGTCGTAACTTAGCGACTGGCCGTGTTGTTGAAATTGGGGAATCGGTTGGTATCATGGCTGCACAGTCTATTGGTGAACCTGGTACTCAGTTAACGATGCGTACCTTCCATACTGGAGGGGTTGCCGGTTCAGGATCTGACGATATTACTCAAGGTCTTCCTCGTGTTGAAGAATTATTTGAAGCACGTAATCCAAAAGTTAAAGCTTCAGTAGCTGAAATCGCAGGAAAAATAACAAATATTGAAGATCAATACGGTAAAATTAAAATCA
>JAAZDN010000062.1 GCA_012512805.1 Erysipelothrix sp.
ACATATCGCCATTATTTATTGCGATATCGTACGCCATACTAATTTCTGTAATTGTTGTTTTACTTGATAATTCAGGATGATCATCTAAGCGATAGAACTTGGCATCTAAGACTTCAAATCCTATATTTAAGGGTGTTTTACTCTCAATTCGAGCTAAGAAATACGTAACATACTCTGAAATCGCAACCTTTGGTTGACGGTATTTCTCACGCATAAACGTCGCTAGAGGACGTTCAATTGAAATATCAATACCTATTTCCTCTCTCACTTCTTTGATCGCATTATCACTAAGACTCATAAAAATTTCAGCCCATCCACCCGGTACACTCCACTTTTGATCATCGGCTTCTTTACAAAATAATATCTCATTAAGCTCATTCAGTATTATAACACGAATGGAGCTATTTGGGGTTGGATACAGGTCACGAGTAAAGAGATTTTCATCTACTTTTTCAGTGAAATTTTGATTGAGCATTTTCAGTGTTAATTTTTCTAACTCTTCATAGTTTTCAAGTGCATAGGGATCGGTACTAAACTTTTTTCCAATCTTTGAAACACTCAGTACTTTCATTAAATATTGTTCAATCGTCATAGTCGCTCCTAATTGTTAAAGGCATCGGGTAAATCATTTTCGAGTAAAATAATATCATCTTCACGCGTATGTGCATACACATAGGCGAGCGCCTCTTTTACTGTGTTAAAGACGATGACATTATCCATATTAAAGTGAGAATCTTTTAAACCCTTGTATATTGCTTCTGTTTGATGTTTCCCAACGAGAAGTACATGATCAACATGATTGATCATTCTTTGTCCAAACTTATAGTTTTCCTCATCTTGAATCATTCCAAGGTCAATTAGACCAGGTGTGATAATCCAGCGTGTATAGGGCATTTTTTTTAGTACTTGTAGTGACATTGCTGCGCCTGCAGGATTAGAATTGAAGGCATTATCAATAAACATACGATTGTTTATCTTCTTTAATTCAAGGCGGTGTTCAACATAATTGATACTTGAAACTGCCTGTTGAAGTAAAATCCAATCTAGATTGAGGTGTCGCCCTAGTGCAATTCCACTTAAAATATTTGAGACGTTGTGCTCACCTAACAAGCGTGTACTAAAAGCATATTCTTTATTTTCAGCATGAACGATAAATGTACTTCCCTTAATACTGTATTCTATATTACTTGCGAAATAATCAACATCTTTATTTTGAATACCGTATGATTTAACTTCAATATTATTCTTAATGTGATAATTTTTAATGTATTCATTATCCTTATTAAGTATCGCTAAACCATTTTGTGGTAAGTGTTCAACTAAACTCATCTTTTCATTAATGATGTTTTCTAAGCTTTTAAAGGTCATCAAGTGCTGTGGTCCTATAGATGTGACGATTGCGATATCTGGTTTGATTAATTCTGATAATTCGACGATATCTCCAACCTTATCTGCGCCCATTTCCGCAATAAAGAGTGCGTGGGTATTTTTTAAATGCTCGCGTATTGTGATCGTTAAGCCCATCGGTGTATTGAATGATGCTGGTGATGATAAGGTATAAAATTTATTTGAAACGATCTCATTGACAATATTTTTTGATGAGGTCTTACCGTAACTTCCCGTAATACCAACTTTAATCAGTCCCGTATGAGCACTTAGAATATCCTTAGCTTTTTGTTTAAAGAGATGTTGAAATGAGCGTTCAATGGGTGCTGTGACCATACTCATGAGATAGATTGCACCATAGCTTATAAACGGTGAAGCAAGTAGGAAGTACATGCTTGCATGAAAGCCAAAACCAGTGATCACTAAGATGATCAGAAGATAGATGAGTGTTATGGTGAGTATTTGGCGCTTAACACGAGCTGTGTATACAAGTGGTTTTATATATGTTTGTTTTAATTCATTTTGAACAATGCTCATTGATAAGAGTTCCATGATGACAAGTGCAATGTATTTACTTATAAACACACCGCTTAAAAAGGCAGCTAAAACAATGAAACTAACCTTTATAATTGTTTTACCATTCTGTTTAACATATGTTTTTAACCAGATCGTGTAGCGCGTTGTTTCATAGCGGTTTTGTTGAAACATATGTAAGGCTTGTTTCGTTGGAATGATTAAGTTTAATGTTGCAAAGACTAATATTAATGTCATACGTGATCACCTTCTAAAAATATATCTAGCACACTTAAAAAGCGTGGCATTTGATTGAAATAAGCATAATGATTGTCATTCTCAAAGATCGCTAAGCCTGCATTTGGAATCTCACGTTCCATTTGCTGACCCATCCAAAGTGGTGTAGCATCATCTAAGCTTCCCCATACTAAGAGCACTTCACATTGAATGTTTTTTAAGTATTCACTAAGATCTAAATTAACAATTTTCACAAAGCTAGCACGCATTACTCCAGAGAGTGCTCGATAGTCTTCACTACCCGCATTCTTTTCTAGCTTCGCTAAGATGTTCTTCATGTTTAATAATTTAAGTGTCTTCTTAATGGTTTTAAATGTTTTTACTCTAAGATGATATTTGAGTGTTCGTGGAGGTCGTATTCCAGCCCCACCTGTAAAGACCATTTTCTTTACCTCATTATTTTGAGCAAATACAATCGCAACTCTTACTCCAAACGAATGGGCAATGAGTATTGGATTTTGAATGTTGAGGTGTTTACAAAAGTCCTCGAGCATTTTACTGTATTCAGGTACTCCCCATGGCTCACTTGGAAGTCCACTTTGTCCAAAGCCTGGAAAATCTAAATTGTATACTGTAAAAAATTGGCTCAAGTGTTGACTCACAGGTTCCATCATCGTTGTATTTTGTCCCCAGCCATGTAATAAAATGACAGCTTGTTTTTGATCCCCTGCTTTTGTGTAATGCACTTTGACATTGTTAATATTTACTTCCATATTGACTCCTAATCTTTGTCTATTATAGTATATAAACTAAACTTTTTAAAGTAAGAAGACATTAGCATTAACCAATGTCTTTCTTATGTATCTCAATTGCTACACCGTCATTTGTATTTACGGCATCAATTGTATAACCGTAGGCTGATACGACCTTTAAAACAATTGATAATCCCATACCATAGCCGCCATCAGTACCCTTTTCATACGGTTTAAACATTGTGTCTCTTACTTTTTCACTTAAGTGCGTTCCATCATTTGAAATGCGTAGGTGATCTTCAGATAATTCCACTTTAATGTATGTTTGAGCATAACGGAGTGCATTGTCTAAAATGTTCTCACAAACAACTCGCCAACTTTCTTCTTCACCAACAAAGAAGGCGTCTTCTGTTTCATTTATAATTTCAACATTAGCGTTGATAGGCATGATCGACATAATGGTCTTATCAACAATATCTTTTAGATTAATTTCTTCATTTGACTTGTTTGAAATAAGATAATCCATTCGGTTAAAGAGCAGTAAGCTATGAACTTTTTGCTCTAAACGATAGGCATGTTCAATAATAACATCTACCGATTTTTCTAAGGTATCATAAGGATAAATACCATCTTTTATACTTTCCCCATAGGACTTAATCGTTGCGATCGGCGTTTTTAAGTCATGGGATATATTTTGTATTAGTTCTTCTTTTACCTTTTCTTGTTTTTTAAGTTCTTGATTCATATAGACGAGGGCCTTGGCAACTTCACCAAGTTCATCTTGGCGATTAATTTCAAGATCGCTATCCTCTTCTTTTGTAATCTTATTAACATAATCTTGAATTATACCCAGTGAGCGAATAATTGAAGACACCCATAAGAACATTGCGGTAAAGAGAAGTACAACAATGATCAGCACCCCGTTTACAAGTGAGCTGAGTAAGCGGCTTCTTAAGTTTTGACTAAACATTTTTGATACAACACTGACATAGGTTACATCATTCATTGCATCATAATTCATTTCTACAACATAGCCATCCACTGATTCGGACGTTTGAAAGAGTGTATGTGTTTTTGCCTGTGTGATGAGTAAATGGCGTTCAATTGAAATTTGACGGCGAACAATGGGTGGAAGATAACGGAAGGTTTCTGTTTGATATTCACCAAAACGATCCCATATCTTATGACTTAATTCATCTTCTTCTTTAAGATTGTGTAAGAATTTTCCATTGTTATTGATTTCATACGCTTCAATTATTGACGTTTGTGAGCTACTTAGAAAATTGTCCATTTCAATACGAACAAACTCATTAATACTGTTATTAAGATATGAAAAGAAGAACGCTAAAAAGATCACAACAAAGGCTAAGACAATCGCAACCAATTGTTGAGTTAAACTTAAACGAATATTTTTTTTATTTAACTTATTCATTGATTCCTAAGCGGTATCCAAAGCCATAAATTGTATTAATCGTTAAGCGTTCCATCTTTTTGCGTAATTTTCTCAGCGTATCATCTATAACACGATCTGATACATAGTAGGAATCTTCCTTCCACACCTTCGCTAATATTTGTTCACGTGAGAAGGCTGTTTGTGGATTTCTTACAAAGAGTAAGAGTAGATCAAATTCCTTTGTTGTCAGTTCAATTGGATTATCACCATCATAAACAATACGTGCAGCATCATCAACAACGTATTGATCAACCATAATTTGAGCACTACTTCCTTCACGATATGTTCGACGAAGTACCGCATTTACACGAAGTACAACTTCTTTTGGTGAGAATGGTTTTGTAATGTAATCATCGCTACCACGCTCAAGTCCAATAATACGATCAAAGTCTTGATCGCGTGCACTCATAAAAATAACGGGGACGTTTGGATTTAAGAGTCTAATTTCATCAATTAAATCAAAGCCACTCTTATCGTCTAACATAATATCAAGTAACCAGAGATCGATGTCATCGTCATTGATTGCGGAGTATGCAGATTCATACGTATAGTATTGGCGCACTTCAAAACCGTCTTGCTCCAAGTAACGTTTTAGTAACTCATTTAAATCTTTTTCATCTTCAACAATACAAATAACTTTTTTCATCGTATCATTCCTCTATCTTATTTATCAGTTCAATAATCGTATTAACATAGTGTTCACATAGCGCTTCACTCTCTGCTTCAACCATGACACGTACTAAGGGTTCAGTACCACTTGGACGCACTAAAATTCGTCCGTTACCGTGTAATTCTTTTTCATATTCCGCAATCTTTTCAAGTAATTCATTATTTTCAAGTAAGGCATGTTTATCCTTAGTCGGATGATTTTTCATTAACTGTGGATACGTAACAAAGCCTTCGAGTAATGTACTGAGTGATTTTTGTGAATGTTTCATGACTTGCATTATTTTTAATACGACAAGAATCCCATCACCCATATTAGAATGGTTTTTTAAGATGACATGTCCTGATTGTTCACCACCAATGAGTAGATCATCGTTTTGCATTTTTTCAAAGACATTCTTATCACCTACATCCGTAATAAAGTATTGAATTCCTTTTGCATCTAAGGCCTTTAATAAACCAAGATTACTCATCACTGTTACAACAATTGCATTGTCTTTTAAGAGATTATTTTCTTTATAGTAGTTCGCGAGGATGTACATAATTGCATCACCATCAATAATGTTATTGTGCTCATCGATGATCATTAAGCGATCCCCATCGCCATCAAAACTGACGCCTAAGTCATACACTTTATCACTCATGTACGCTTGAAGTACCTTAATTTTGGTTGATCCACACTGTTCGTTAATGTTTACACCATTTGGTTGATTATGAATAATATCTGATTCTAAATTGTAACGATCAAACACTTCAACAAGTTGTGATGTTGATCCATTCGCAGTATCGACTGCGATTTTTGATCCTTTTAAGTCAACATCAATTGTGGATTGGAGATAATTATAATAATCTTCTACAAGATGGTGTGCATTTGTTGAAACTCCAATTTTATCATCAAGCATTAATGGGATTTCAAGTTCACCATCAATGTATTGCTCAACCTCAGTTTGTAGAAAGTCATCAATTTTAAATCCATCTGCATTCATTACTTTTAAACCATTGTCATAGTACGGATTATGGCTGGCACTTATCATAATACCACCAACATAATCATTGTTTTTTAAGATGTATGCAACCATTGGCGTGACCACAACACCTAAGAGGTCTACACTAACGCCTGATGCCATTAAACCTGCACTAAGTGCAGCTTCTAACATAAGTCCTGATTGGCGTGTATCGCGTCCAATTACAAATTTACTGTTTCCTGAATTAAGCTTATATCCCAAATAGCGCCCTACCTTGAAGGCAATTTCTGGGGTTAAATCTTCATTAGCACGGCCACGAATCCCGTCTGTTCCAAAATATTTAAATGTCATTATTCAGCCACCACTTCCATTTTAATTTCTAAAAATTCTAAGACATATTTAATCCATGTATGCGATGTTCTTACTTGGAGTGGTAAAGTGACATCACCAGGTTTTACATTTAACATATCAAAGTATACTTTCCCAAAGTTTTCTTCATTAATTTCATCAATAATATTTTGGGCTCCAAATATTTCAATATTTACCGTTGTTTGCTCTGGATCAAAGAGGCGTGTTCGATATCCTGCTGTATTATTTTCAAAAGCTACAGGAATATCAATCAATTTCTTAGATACGGTATCGGTAAGTTTAATATCTAAACTGACCTGAGTAAAGTTTGCTTGACGAATTCCTTGTGGGAGTACAATTTGTTCAAAGAGTTTCATATCACGATCAATTTTTGAGGCATCAATATCAATATTGATGACATCTACGGCATCAAGAGATGCTCGATCTCCATACAGTTCAATGGCATTATGATCAAGTGTGATACTTGTGATACTCTTATCGTTTGGAATGATACCCACTGGATTCACATTTAAGCGTACCGTCTTACTTGGTGATGAGATTGGAACTTCAACTTTTAAAATACTTGGAATAATGTCCACGTCCATACGCTGGCCATCACGGTTGTATGCATAAAGTACTGCTTCTGTATTGAAGGTTTCTGTTGCCCCTTCAACATCAATTAAAGCCTTAATATAGGCGATATCATTCAGCGTTTTTGTCGATGCACGAACGAGAACTTCATCACTTTCAAAGATTGGTGTTTCAGGATAATATTTCTCATTCATCTTGTTGAGGTTTAGATATTCGTGCGTGACCTTAAAGCGAGCCGTTTCTTTCTTACGAATTGTAATGGTGGCACTCTCAGGTTTTGTAGAGACACTTACACGATTTGAAAAGTTTACTGTATTATATTTAATCGTATGTTCACCTGTTTGATATCCTGTTAAATCGAGGACAACCTTTGTGTTTGATTGCGTACGAGCCGTATTTACATCACCAGTACGTCCTGTTAAGACAACATCAACATTTTTATCATAGCCTGTAATTTCATAAACGCTTAGGTCCGCATTCAATGTTACGGGATGATTTTTAATCGTATACGTAGAATCTAAGACAATTCCGGTTTGACTAAAGTTTAGGGTGACATAAAGAATGACTGCTAAAAGGACGGCGATAATCTTGTCATACTTATGACTAAAGAGAAAGCGATCAACAGTAGCACTAAACCATGAAACAACACGGCTCACCGATGCCT
Source organism: Erysipelothrix sp. (assembly GCA_012512805.1). GTDB lineage: Bacteria > Bacillota_I > Bacilli_A > Erysipelotrichales > Erysipelotrichaceae > JAAZDN01. Next base: position 7,576 of record JAAZDN010000062.1, read on the forward strand.
CAAGCGAATCGTATGTATTTTTAAGTGAAATTTTACGGGCTGCTAAACGCTTCGCACGCTCAACACGCTGTGCTGCTTTTTCTTCTTCCGTCTTTTCAACCTTTCGGTCTTTTTTAATTTTCTTTTCTTTCACTGTTTCTTTGTTACGTTTGTTTTCTTTTTTTGACTCTTTATTCGACATCGTCTTCACCACCTTTATTATCATCCGTTGCTTTTACCTTACTAAATTGACGGATTACACGAGTAGTATCCATTTCTTCTTGCAGTTTTGTACGGAGTTCTTGTTCAATTTTAGTGACACGTTCTTCTGCCTTATCTACGACTTCTCGTTCAATTTCTACTTCAATTTCACTGGCATATAAAAACTTATGTAAGTAATCTTTTAATTCTGTATCTTTAATAATTGACATACGACCATCACGGGCAATTGAAATGAGTCCTGTTTCTTCAGAAACAATAATGGTAATTGAATCACTGACCTCACTAATTCCAACACCGGCACGATGTCGTGCCCCATACTTAGATGGTAGCCATTCTTCAGTTGGTGGGAAAAAGGCCGCAGCTGCCGCAATTTTATTTCCTTGAATAATCACCGCACCATCATGTAAGGGTGTTCCAACAATAAAGATAGACGATAAGAGTTCATGGCTTACATCCGAATTTAACTTTGTTCCTGTTTCAACATAGTCATTTAAAGATATTTCAGCTTCAATTGTAATCAAGGCTCCGATCTTATCATGCGCTAATTGTGATACAGATTCGCTAATCTCATTAATTAAATTATCACGTTCTGAGATTGATAATGCTGACTTGCTCGTGAAGACACTGGATTTACCAAGTTTTTCCAATACTGCACGTATCTCTGGCTGAAAGATAATAAAGACTGCTAAAATCCCCCAGGTCATAAAAATCTCGGTAAAACTTTGTACGGTATCTAAACCAAAAATCTTAGATAACATGTTTATAATAAAAATAAGTAGTATTCCTTTGAAAATCTGAACAGTTCGGGCATTATTACGGACAATTCTTAGTGCATAATAAAAAATAACTGACATAATTCCAATATCTAAAATTATTCGACCAAACTGAATTAGTTTTGGCAGTGTTATAAATTCAAACATAAAAGCCTCCTAATATATAATAGTATTATAGCATAAATTATATACGACAAAGTGCGTTTAAAAATGTTTATTAATAATCGTAGACAGTTTTTTGTGGTATCATTAATATGCATTAATTAGAAAGAGTGGTCTTATGAAATCATTAGTCCTTGCAGGCGGATGTTTTTGGGGGGTAGAGGCCTATTTGAAACAATTTGATGGCATACTTCATACCGAAGTTGGCTACGCAAATGGTCCTACTATTGAACCAACATATGAACAAGTATGTAACGCGAGTGGACATGCCGAAGCTGTCATGGTTCATTACAACTCCGAAGTCATCACAACTGCACAATTGATTGATAAATTTTTTGATATTATCAATCCGACTTCCATTAACCAACAAGGTAATGATATTGGTGTTCAATACCGTACCGGTATATATTATGAGAACTTGGAACAATTTAAAGTTGCGGAAAAAAAATTAGAACTTTTAGCAGAGTCTTTAGATAAACCTGTTACTGTTGAACTTTTACCGCTTGAAAACTTCTATCGCGCAGAAGAAGAACATCAACTGTATCTCTTTAAAAACCCAAATGGTTATTGTCACATACCAAAAAGTATGATGAATTTAAATAAGGCGATCTAATCGTCTTTTTTTATCGACAGTAAGTCATATAAATGCTACAGTAGTAACAGGAATGGTGAAGTATGAATAATGAAAATATTGAAGTTATAAATATAGATAATAAAGAGATCATCATCGTAGGTACCGCACACGTCTCTGAGGTAAGTGCAAACTTAGTCGAAGAGGCCATTCGTTTTTATATGCCCGATTGTGTATGTATTGAACTTGATGATCAACGATTGGAGTCTTTAGTAAATCCAAAAAAGTGGGATGAGACAAACATTAAAGATGTCATTAAGAATAAACAGACCTTACAAATGTTAGCAAGCCTTATCTTATCCTCCTATCAACAGCGAATGGCCAGTCAATTGGATACACAGGTAGGTTTAGAGATGTTACGAGCAATAAGTGTTTCTAAAGAACTTAATATCCCTTTAGCAACAATCGATCGTAATGTTAAAATTACCTTTAGTCGGATTTGGCACTCACTCAGTTTACGAGAAAAAGCTGATTTAATTGGACTTGGCTTTCAAAGCTTATTTGAAAGTGATGAAAATATAGAGGAAGATGATCTTCAATCCTTACTCGAAGAAGACACACTCAGTGCAGCCCTTGCGGAAGTTCGAAAAGAAATTCCTACCGTTGCCCGTATATTAGTTGATGAGCGTGATCAGTATTTAGCACACAAGATAAAACATGCAAAGGGTCAAAAAGTATTAGCCGTCGTTGGTGGTGCCCATGTTCCTGGAATAAAACAAGAACTCTTTAAAGAGCAAAACATTAAAGAAATTAATACTGTTCCACCAAAATCACCCTTAGTCAAATATGTAAATATTGGCTTAATCGTACTGCTTTTAACTGTACTTATCTTACCCTTTATTAATGGATTTGATTCAGGACTATCCGCTGTTTTAAAATGGAGTCTCTTCTCAAGTAGTGGGGCAGCAATTGCATGTTTACTCATCGGAGCTCATCCTTTAACAGTTTTAGCAGCATTTGCTTCCGCCCCCATCGCAGCCATTCATCCCCTCTTAGCCGTCGGCTTTGTGGCAGCCCTCGTTGAAGCCAGTTTAAGAAAACCAACCGTTCATGACTTCAATCGCATTAATGAAGATATAAAAAGTTATATTGGCTGGCGTTCTAATCGCGTCATAAAAATATTAGCCTTAGTCATTATTGCGAATCTTGGAAGTGTTATTGGACAGCTCATTAGTGGACTATCCATTATTAGCAGTTTATTTAAATAATTAATAGAAAACGTCGATTGATAGTGTATCAAACCGACGTTTTTATATTCTATTTGTATAAGCGATAAGAATCCGCAACATGCTCACCTTTAAAGAGCTTTTGCACATCATCTGAGTATTGTTGTGCTTTTTCTAAACTATCAACGTTATCCATGAATCGACCTTCAAGAAAAAATTCATTTGATTTCTCTTCTCCATCTTGTTCATAATAGATTACAAGTTCAATCGTGCTCATTAATTCTTCAAATTTCTCTTTTTTGAATTCAGAGTTTTCAACATTCTCATTTCCATTATTAGTAATTACAATCAATTCCATCGCTTCAAAATCATAAGGCATTGTATATACTACATCGGTCTCTGGACTTTTAAATAAGCCCTCATCGAGCTTGAAGCCCTTAAATGTTGGAGCGTCCGTATTGTAGTACAGACGAAGTCTTTCATGCGGTAAAACTTCAATACGCTTAATTACGGCATCAATGCGAAGGTCAGGTGCAAAAACGATCGAATAATAATAAAGCACACGATCTGAATCCTCTGGAATAATTCTCAAAGAGTAACTCTTCGCTTGAAAGTAAGAATTTGATGAAGTCAGAGTAACCTTTGTATCAAAATACTTCTTCATTGAATCACTTAACTTTGGTGTATTTGGATGCAATCTCGCATCATCATATTCAAATGGTTCTACTGATGATGAACAGCCAATAAGTAAGATACTTATCAGCATTAATAAATTATAGTCTTTCTTTGTTTTAAACGGACCATATAAATCCACCTTTATTCAAGACCATTTCTTTCTTTTGTATATGAAAAGTATCGATAAGCGATGGATCAATACATATACTTTATAAGAATTCAATGGTTTTGCCTTGTTTAATTAATTATTATTGTCCCTTGTTCTATTATTATAAGCAAACAAATAAAAAATCTCAGGCAATTAAGCTTGAGATTTTATGGTTAATATTTATTTTGACCAAAGATCCTTAGGGTAGAGTTTACTAGCCTTCATTTCTTTGAACTTTTCAACAACCTTAGGTTTATCATCAGCATAGGTAACACCAAACCATGCATCAGTACTGTTGAATACTCTTAGTTTTAAGTCGATCGTATTGATGAGTGTACCAATATCATTTGGAAGTAGTGCTTCTGATTTTAATGGGTTTAATGGTACATCATTTTTAAAGAAGTCTATAAAGAGATTTTCTAAAAGTGGGAATATTGCGGGAGTGAATCCCCAGAAGTTCATTGATGCAAGTTGATCATTTCCAAGATCTTCCCATTTGTCTTGTTCATTTTTAAATTGGATGACGCCATCATTTTTTTGAATTTGCATGACTTCATTAATTTCTTTTAAATAGCCATCTTCTACTGCACAGAGGGCACGTGTTACTGATCCACTATCTGAAAGTGTATTTTCTAGTTGGTAACTCATGAGTGAGAACTCATTATTATTACTTGCATTGCTTAAGACTGCATACATTTGTCTAAAGGCATCTTTACCGTAGTAATCATCAGCATTTAAGATGATAAATGGTTCTGTAACCTGTTCTTTACATGCTAAGAGTGCATGTGTTGTACCCCAAGGTTTTTCACGTCCTTCTGGAATACTGTATCCTTCTGGAATAGCATCTAAGGCTTGGAAGATGTATTCTACTTCAATATGATCTTTAATACTGTTTACAAGTCCTTGATCAAAGGCTTCTTGATGTTTTTCTTGAATGATGAGGTAGACCTTTTTAAAGCCTGCTTCAATTGCATCATAAATTGTAAAGTCGATAATACTTTCCCCATTATCTCCGACCGTATCGATTTGTTTTAGTCCCCCATAACGACTACCCATTCCGGCAGCCAATATGACTAATGCTGGTTCTTTTTTAACCATGATTAACACTCCTTTTATTCCTTATCATTATAACCTAATTTATTGCTTAATTCATCACATTCATTGAAAAGACTACGCTTATCGTAGTCTTCTCACATTATTTTAACTCTCTTATTGTTTTTGATACATTTCCTGCATGATTGTTAAGCATTACTTGTGCATCTTCAACACTTTGGTCTGTGATTCCGATGAGAATAGCAATCTTAACATCCATGTTTGCCTTTTCTAAGAGTTGATGTGCATCCTCTTCACTCACACCGACTGCCTCACTGACAATACGTGCTGCGCGATTTACAAGTTTAATGTTCGTTGTTTGAACATCAACCATGAGGTTCTCGTATACTTTCCCTGCCTTAACCATGACTGTTGTCGTTAACATGTTTAAAACAAGTTTTTGAGCCGTTCCAGCCTTCATACGTGTAGATCCGGTAACGGCTTCAGGTCCAACGACGACTTCTACTGGATAGGTTGCGGCAGTTGCTAAAAGTGAATTTTGCGTACATGCGATTGATCCTGTTTTAGCGTTAATGCTGTTAGCGTAGTTTAAACCACCCATTACATACGGTGTTCTACCACTCGCCGCAAGACCTACAACAATATCTTTTTCATTTAAGTTAATGCTCTTTAAATCTTCAACTGCCAACTCTTCTGAGTCTTCAGCACCTTCTACAGCTTTTAATAAGGCACGTTCTCCACCCGCAATAAAGGCCACAACATCTTCTGGATTTGTTCCATATGTTGGCGGACATTCTGATGCATCAAGCACACCAAGACGTCCTGATGTTCCTGCACCGATATAGACAATACGACCACCGTTAATGTAGGCTTCATAGGCCGCATCGACAAGTGCCGTAATATTTCCCATTGCACCTTTAACTGCGAGTGCAACTTTTTGATCTTCGTTATTAATCTTTTCTAAGATTCCAATGGTATCCAGAGTATCTAAATCCATTGTGTTAATATTTCTTTTTTCAGTATCTAAACTTGAAATCTTCGTTTCCATTAAACCACCTCTTTGTTATTATACACAACATCGGCGGATAATAGTAGTCTTTACATGTTAATACCTACGCTAAGAGCGAATCAGTGAGATGTACTGGGACTTCACGGTACTCTTTTTCAGTGTACGTGTACGTACCATTTCCCTTACTCATTGAACGCAGTTCTGAAGTATACGTTAAGATCTCATTGAATGGTACTTCAGCACGGATGATTTGATCATTGTATTGATCATAGTCCATACCTGATACAATACCACGACGTTTGTTTAAATCCCCAACGATAACACCGGTATATTCTTCTGGAACATGAACTTCAATGTCAACAATCGGTTCAAGTAAGACTGGATTTGCCTTTGGAATTCCTTCACGATACGCAATCTTAGCTGCCATCTTAAAGGCAATATCTTTCGAATCCACATCATGGTAAGAGCCGTCCGTTAAGGTTGCGTTAACGTTAACCATCTTGTAGCCACCTAAAACACCTTCTAACATTGCTTCACGAACACCATCTTCGACGGCTGAGAAGTATTGACGTGGTACTGCTCCTCCGAATACTGTTTCATTAAAGGTAATTTCTTCTGTATCTGTAGGTTCAAATTGAATAAAGACGTGTCCATACTGTCCTGATCCACCCGATTGTTTCTTATGTTTTCCTTCTGCCAAGACACCCTTTTTAATCGTTTCACGATATTGGACCTTTGGCGCTTGTTTATTGACTGCAACACGATAACGATCTAACATCTTATTAATCGTGATATCAATAATTTGATCACCGACTCCGTAAAGTACGGTTTCCTTTGTTTCACTATTGCGTACAACTTTTAAGGTTGGATTTTCTTCAACAACACGTTGAAGTCCTGCTGATAACTTATCTTCATCATCCTTTGTTTTCGGGAAGATCGCAACACCGAGCATTGGTTGTGTAAATTCAATAGCAGGATACGTTACTTGGAAATCCTTGCTTGCAAGTGTATCATTGGTCATCGTTTCACTCAGCTTCACAAGTGCTCCAATGTCGCCAGTAAACAGTTTCCCAACTGCGACTTGATACTTACCATCAAGGGCAAATACTGAACTGATCTTTTCATTTGCTTGTTTGTTTACATTATAAATTTCAGAATCTGATGTTAAAATACCACTCATTACCTTAATGAAGGAGATGCGTCCTACAAATGGATCGACTACCGTCTTAAAGACGAAGGCTGAGAATTTTTCATTTTCATTTGTTTGAACTTCGACCATTTCACCCGCTCTATCATAAGCAATGACTTCTTTGCGTTCTTCATACGTTGGGAAGTATTCTGTAATAAGGTCCATTAAACGTTTAATTCCTGTTTGTTCTAAGGCACTACCACAGTAGACCGGACGAATGGATCCATCGCGTACTCCCTTGCATAATCCAAGTGCAATTTCTTCTTCACTGAATCGTTCACCACTAAAGAATTTTTCCATTAAATCATCATCACTCATCGCAACACTTTCAGCGAGTTCATCATAATAGCTCGCAACAAGTTCTTGCATATGTTCTGGTACAGGCTGTGCCTCATCCTTATTATCATAGTACCATGCTTTGTTTCGTAAAATGTTTACACTACCGATAACCTTACGTCCATCAATAATTGGAACCTCAAATAAGATGACTGATTTTCCAAATTCATTTCTTAGTTGTTGATACACATTATCAAAGTCTGCTTTTTCACTGTCTAATTTATTAATAAAGAAAATCGTTGGAAGATTGAGTGCCTCTGTTTGGCGGTATGCACGTTTTACACCCGGTTCTAAATCTTCATTTGCACTTACAACAATTACTGCATTGTCCGCAATTTGAAGTGCTGCCTCTTGTTCACCTATAAAATCAATATAACCTGGTGTATCAATTAAGTTGACCTTATAGTTATTGTATTCGACTGGAATGATTGAAGTATATATGGATTGTCCACGTTTAATTTCTTCAGCATCAAAGTCACTTATACTACTGCCTGAAGCACTATCTCCAAGTCGTTCTGTTTTATTTTGATAAAAAGCAATAGAGTCTAATAAGGTTGTCTTACCACTTTGTCCATGTCCTAAAAAGACAATATTACGAATTTCATGTGCTAAATAGTCTCGCATCTTATTGTTCCTCGACTTTCAATAATGGTTTTAATACTTCAAAGTTGTTTGTACGAACATAGTGGATCGCTAATTGATTCTCATGATCGACAATTCGTTTATCTGCCCCAGCATCAAGTAAGAGTTGAACAAGTTCAGGATAGCCTCCAAAGCTTGCGCGCATAAGTGAAGTCACACCATTGTAATCTTGAGCGTTAATTTGTGCTCCTTGCGTGAGTAAATATTTAATAACGTCTACTTTAAAGGCAATGACGCTGTCCATAAGTGCTGTCCGCCCTTTTTCATCCGCAATGTTAATATCTGCACCATTTTCTACTAACAGTTCCACTACATGCAAATGACCTAAAAATGCAGCACGCATTAATGCCGTACGACCACGATAATCAGATTGGTTCACAACCGCATCATGTTTCAATAATAATTCCACAATATTGTAGTGGTTATTTTTACTGGCTCCCATAAGTGCTGTCTTATTATTTTTATCAAGTAAGTTGACGCGTGCATTGTATTCAAAGAGTACTTCTACAACTTCTTCATAACCACGTTTACTGACGCGCATCAGGGCCGTACGACGATCCCCATTCACTACATCAACGTTGGCACCCGCTTCAAGTGCTGCTCGCATCGTCTTAACATCACGGGCTACAGCACTTTCAAAAAATTGCTTATCTAAATCATTCATACGTTAACCTCCTCTATTTTTGTAATTAAAAAGACGTCATAATAACGTCTTCAGGCTCATGATAAAGATATTTAGTACATATTGTTTGTGGACTTCTAATCTCATACAATCACCTCTTGTTTATAGTATAACCAATCAAAATATTTTTGCAAGGGTTTACATTATTTTTAGTAACTTTTTTTAATGCTTAAAAAAAAGCTACTTCCTAAGAAATAGCTTTTATTCATGTTATTAGAAATCAATACGTCCCACTGTTCTTGGGAATGGCATGACATCGCGAATGTTTGAAATTCCTGAAATGTACATGAGGAATCGTTCGAATCCAAGTCCAAATCCAGCATGGCTCACACCACCATAGCGACGAAGGTCTAAGTACCATTCGATTGATTTTGGATCGACGCCTTCTTCTTTTAAACGTGCTTCTAAGACATCAAGACGTTCTTCACGTTGTGATCCGCCAACGATTTCACCTACACCAGGTACGAGTAAGTCTGCACCTGCGACCGTTTTACCATCTTCATTAGCACGCATGTAGTATGGTTTTAAATCTTTAGGATAGTTAATGACAAAGACTGGTCCTTTAATAACTTCTTCACTGATGTAGCGTTCATGTTCTGATTTTAAGTCCATACCCCATGCAACTGGGAATTCAAATTTCTTATTTGATTCAAGCAGAATATCAACTGCTTCAGTATATTCCATTACCTTAAATTCACTATCTACTACGGCTTTAAGACGATCAATAATGCCTTTTTCAATAAAGGTATTGAAGAATTCCATTTCAACTTCACAGTTTTTAAGGACATATTCAATTAAGTACTTAACCATATCTTCAATAAGATCTAAACAGTCTTCTAGGTCCGCAAAAGCAATTTCAGGCTCAATCATCCAGAATTCTGAGGCATGGCGGTTTGTGTTTGATTTTTCAGCTCTAAACGTAGGTCCAAAGGTATACACATCACGGAAGGCCATAATAAAGGCTTCTGCATGAAGTTGTCCTGTTCCTGTTAAGAAGGAATGTTTTCCAAAGTAGTCCTTATCGTACTCAGCATCTTGTCGTGTAGTAACGGTAAATGTTTGTCCAGTTCCTTCACCATCACTCGTTGTTAAGATTGGTGAGTGTAAATAAACAAATCCTTGGTTTTGGAAAAACTCATGAACAGCCATTGATAAGACTGAACGTACTCTAAAGATTGCATTGAATGTGTTTGTACGTGGACGTAAATGTGCAATCTCACGTAAGTATTCAAAGGAGTGACGTTTCTTTTGAAGTGGGTAATCTTCAGTTGTTGAACCCTCTAGTTTAATTTCAGTTGCGAGTATTTCAAAAGGTTGTTTTGCATCTGGTGTTAAAACAAGCTTACCACGAACACTAATTGCGGTTCCGGTATTGTAGCTTGTTACCGTCTCAAAACTTTCTAACTCACTTGTATACACGATTTGTGTGCTCTTAAAGTACGTTCCATCGTTAAATTCAATAAATCCAATTTTTCCACTATCGCGGTTTGTACGGATCCAACCTTGTAGTTCTACATATTCTAAACTGTCCAGTTGTACCTGTGCTTGTGTTTGTACTAATTCATATAACTCTCTAACTGTTACAAATTCCATATCTTTCTCCTCCCATAAAAAAACGCATAACAAGGAACGTCATGCGTGGTACCATCCTAATTCATTCTTAAAAAGAATCTCTATAAGTTAACGCCTTAATACGTGGTTGTCTACTTAGTTTCTCCAACCAAACTCATAAAGTGTTCCAATTTATTTATCCATGACCTAGCTTTCACCGTTTCTAAGTTCGCTTAACATTTTAAAATAATTGATCTTTACTCATTGTTATATCGATCTGAAGTTTCAAAGACAATCTCTTGGATGCTTGAAACAATGTCTACATCACGAACAACAATACCCGTAGGTGTTTCAATATGTTCATGTGTGAAGTTTACAATTCCAATTATACCACAGTCAATAAGATTGTCAACTGTATTCTGAATGTCATCTGAGACCGTTAAGATCGCAATTTTTACATCTTCAGTAATATATTTTTTTAAATCTTTACTGTTATAAATCGGTATTGATAAGTCTTGTTTATCTTCTGGAACAATATCAAATCCCATAGAAATACGACCAACGACATAGTCCCATTTATTATAATTTAATAAGGCACGTCCTAAGTTACCGACACCGACAATAATAATTTTCTCTTCAAAGTTCATTCCAAGAATTTCATTAAAGCGTTCTTCAAGTAAATTTACATCATAACCATACCCTTGTTTTCCTAGTTTTCCTAGTAATGAAAAGTCACGACGAATCGTAGTTGGTTTAATTTTGACGAGTTCACTTAACTCATGTGACATCACTTTATCGACGCCATTATTTTTTAATTTTCGAACCGCTTTTAAATATACTGGATAACGGCGTAATGTTGAATCTGAAATTTTATACTTGCTCATTGTATCACCCTCTCTATGATAACATAATTTTTAACGCTTGTGAATAATTTACTAAATAAGTTTACGATAACCCGGTTCTGCACCCTCATCAAGATCACTAAACATGTGATGTTGGTACATCGTATGGGCTGCGACCGCAATCATTGCAGCATTATCACCACAGTATTTTAATGGTGGATAGGCAAATTCAATGTGTGGATACAGTTCTTGAAGTCGATTAATTTCAGAGCGTACCCGTGAATTTGCGGAAACACCACCAGCGACAATAACTTGTTTTACATCCAAATCATTGATTGCAGCATCCAACTTAAGCATAAGTTGTGTTACCGCAACAACTTGAAATGATGCTGCTAAATCGGTATTCACAATCTCACGTCCAGCTTTTTTCTCTCGTGCGATCAATTGAATGACACTTGATTTTAAGCCACTGAAGGAAAAATTATACTTTCCATCTACGACTGGCATTTTAAGATCATATCGTGCTTCACCAAATTTTGATAATTTATCAATTTCCACACCACCAGGATATGGAATATCCATAACCCGTCCAACCTTATCAAAGGCTTCTCCAATTGCATCATCGACTGTTTTACCTAAGACTTCATAATTAAGCTCATCTTTAAAGTAGATAAGTTCACTATGGCCACCAGAAATAATTAAGGCAAGCAGTGGATATTGTAGTGGTTTATTTTCGATTTCATTGGATTTAATGTGACCATATATATGATTGACCGCAATGAGTGGCTTATCGATTGTATAGGCAAAACTCTTTGCTGCAACAACACCAACATGTAAGGCTCCAATTAATCCTGGTCCCTTCGTATACGCTACAGCATCTAATGCATTATAATCGATATCTGCTTCTTTTAAGGCCAAACTTATTACCCTGGAAATGTTCTCAGTGTGCATTCTTGAGGCACTCTCAGGTATGACACCTCCGTATTGTTTATGAAAGTCAATTTGACTGTATACGATGTTACTTAAAATTTCTGAACCATTTTTTACGATGGCACAGGCTGTTTCATCACATGATGTTTCAATTGCTAAAATTGTTGTATCATTCATTACTTAACTCCTTTTGCATTAAATACGCATCGTCATTATTATATGAATAATAATGTCGTATTGTTTTTAATATTTTATAACCATAGTCTTCATATAATTTAATCGCACCCTGATTGTTTACATTTACTTCTAAGAAAATACTATTAATATTATTGGATTGTGCACACGCTTCTAAATAATCCAATAACTTCTTAGCAATACCTTGACGCATATATTGAGGCTTTACACTAATGTTTGTAATGTCTAAATAATCAGGAAGTTTCCAAAACCCCATATAGCCAATAAGTTCTTCATCATTAAATATGCCATAGTACTCACTATTTTGACTGTGTACAATTTCATCCTCAAAGATCTTATAATCCCATGGATCATCATAGTTTTCTTTTTCAATGAGCAAGATCGCAGCAATATCAAGTGTTGTTAAAGGTCGGATCTTCATAAGTTATTCTTTAAGTAATCAGGCTTCGCATCAAAGACTGATTCACTTTTCCAATATGGTTTCAATAATCTAAAATGCTCACTGAGATCGCCATACGTATAGTCTTTATCTAAGAGCTCTAGATCTCCAATATAATTAAGATCAGTATTTAGATCAGCTGTTAGTACTTGTTCTTCACTTACAATTGAGCCTTTATCATAATGTCCTAAAAAAGCTTTTTTAGAACGGGCATCAAGAAGGACACTTTGACTACTTATTCCACTGTAGTATTGCATTGATGATACTGAATATAAGGGAATATCTAAGGTCATTGCCATTACTTTCGCAATGGATAAGGCAATACGTACACCAGTGAAACTACCTGGCCCACGTGTCACAACAATACCACTTAAATGTGAGACTGTTTTATTTATATGATCAAAACCCTTCTTTATTTCAACATTACAAATTTCGCTTACTTGACGCTTTGCTTCAATTTGCTTAAAATAAAGAACCTCATCATCATTAAATAATGTAACAATTAAATATTTATTACTTGTATCAATTCCTAAATATAACACAGTTTCACCTTCTCTAATAATGCTTCATGACTTGAACCTTGTGCACTTAAGACAACCTTACGTCCCTCATCACAGTACTCACATTCAATTTTTAAGTACTCATCAAACATACTTGTATCTACAAATTTACTCCACTCAACAACTAAGACTGAATCCTCATACACATAGTCTTCAAGTCCCATATCCTCATCTAAACCTTCCAAGCGATACACATCTAAATGATTAAGTTCACGATCACCAAAGTATTGTTTCGCAATCGTAAAGGTCGGACTATTTATTACCTCTTCAATTTTCAAACCTTGACCAATACCCTGTGTTAAGGTTGTTTTGCCACTACCGAGTTCCCCATCTAAAAAGATGACCGTCTTCTCAGTAATATGCTTACCAATACAAGCTCCTAGTCGCTTTTGTTCATGTACATCATGTGTTATTATTATCATAAGATCACCTTAGATATTATAGCACAACTATGCGTATTCGCACGGTATGGCTCTATAAAATACGCTAATTTGTGAAAAATATCTTTATAATAGTAGATAAATGAGATGCCTGATAACACAATTAGATTATCGATAATATTAAAGCAATATAAGAACTTAACACGACTAAAACAAGCAATATTCTTTAGGAATAATAATGTATAAATTTCAATATTATTGTTGTACCATAATGACTTTAGGTGTATAATTATAAGGTAATTTGTCCTCGTAGCTCAGTTGGCAGAGCATCTGACTCTTAATCAGAGGGTCCTCGGTTCAAGCCCGAGCGGGGACACCAATTATATATTCAATGACCATTATTCAGTAATGGTTTTTTTATGTTATCACAGTCATTTTGTGTAATAAAAAAGGACTCCTTAGAGTCCATGTTTACCTGGCAACTTGCTATTTTAACTAGAGCGTGCCTAGCTATCTTCGCCGTTATAGTGCTTAACTTCTGTGTTCGATATGGGAACAGGTGGGC
>JAAZDN010000063.1 GCA_012512805.1 Erysipelothrix sp.
AAGGCATGAAACTCTTCTTCAATGTGACACCAAATAATGAGTCTGCTATCAAAATAGCAAAAAACACTTTAAAAGCATCAAAATTTGGTGGTTCATTAAATTTTATGGTCGAGTATAAAGATCATGTTTAAGAAGGATTTTCTATGGGGAAGTGCTTCGGCTGCATATCAAGTTGAAGGTGCATATCTTACAGATGGTAAAGGTAAATCTATTTGGGATGAGTGGGTAAAACTACCAAACAAAACATTTCAGAACACTAATGGTGACATTGCAACCGATCATTACCATCGTTATCAAGAAGATATTGCCTTAATGGCTAAACAAGGCTTAAAAACATACCGTTTTTCAATATCATGGCCTCGTCTTTTACCGACAGGACGTTATGAAGTTAATCAATTGGGAATTGATTTCTATAACAATGTTATTAATGAGTGTTTAAAATATGACATTCAACCAATGGTCACACTTTATCATTGGGATTTACCAAAGGCTCTTCAAGACGAGTATCTTGGGTGGGAATCCCGTCAAATTATTGATGATTTTAGCGCCTACGCGAAACTTTGTTTTGATCATTTTGGCGATCGTGTAAACTACTGGATTGTAATGAATGAGCCTAATATATTTACTGAATTGGGCTATCTACTACAAATGCACCCTCCAGGAAAAAGTGATATGAAACTAAAACTTCAAACCTATCATCACACAGCCTTAGCTCATGCAACGGTTGTAAAGCTTTTTAAAGAAAATCATTATCCTGGTTTGATTGGTTCATCAATTGCGTACAGTAATGGTTATCCAGCCAGTGAAAGTCCTGAAGATATTGAAGCATGTCGAAGATACTATGAAACGATTGTTCATTACAATATGGATGTTTATTATAAAGGTGAATATCCTCAATGGGGACTTAACTATTTAAAGAAAACAATCTGTCTTTTGAAATTAAAGATGAAGATATGAAGCTGCTAAAAGAAGGGGCTTTGTTATCTGATTTTATAGGTATAAATTATTACCAATCCAATACTTTGGCGTATAATCCACTTGATGTGGTTAGTTTAAGTAAATTTAATACCTCTGGTAAGAAGGGAACTTCAAAAGAATCTGGTGTTCCAGGTTTATATAAAATGGTCAGAAATGACAAACTTGAATATACTGACTGGGATTGGGTAATTGACCCTGATGGTTTAACTCAATCACTTCTTGAGATTACACATCGATATCATAAACCGCTCTTAATAAGTGAGAACGGATTGGGGGCTTATGATACGCTTGATAATGGTCAGATTCATGATCAATATCGTATTGATTACTTAAAAAAGCTTATCATTGCTTGTCATAAGGCTATTGAGCAAGGTGTTGATTTATTAGCATATTGTACTTGGTCATTTACAGATATATTGTCTTGGCTAAACGGATATCAAAAACGCTATGGATTTGTTTATATTGACTTTGAGGATCCATCACTACCACGAATTGAAAAAGATTCATTCTATTTCTATCAAGAAGTCATTAGTAGTAATGGGGAATCAGTGATAAAATAGTTTCAAAGCTATAATCAAAAAGACAGTTATAATC
>JAAZDN010000064.1 GCA_012512805.1 Erysipelothrix sp.
CATTATTATCTGCTTTAAATTCTAAGAAATTAATCATACATGCCTCCTTATTTTATTATTAATATAGTTTTTAATATTGGTCCTTTGATAATTCATCAGTTAACCCTAAGACAGTAGGAGTTGACTTGTATCCAATACCCATTCTATGAACACCTAAGTCAATTAAGGCAAAGAAGTGTTCTTGAGTTCTAATACTTCCGCTACCTTTTACCTTAATTCTATCGCCACATGTGTCTAACATTAATTTAATTGTTGCTTCTGTTGCGCCATCTAATTGGTAACCAGTTAAAAAACCTGTACTTGTCTTTACAAAGTCTGCATTTGCTTCAATTGCACATTCACATGCCTTAACAATTTGTTCATCATTTAATGTGTCTGTTTCAAAAATTACCTTAACAGCAGTACCATACTTATGGCATACATCAACTACAGCTTTAATATCTGCTGTGACTTTATCCCACTCACCTGATCTAATTAGGCCATAATTTGCGACTATGTCTAATTCAAAGATATCACCACGTTTACAGTATTCTTCTGCCTGTAATACTTTTGATGCAGTTGTTGAAGTTCCAAATGGAAAGTCACAAACAACACAAATCTTAGTATCTGTATCTTTTGTTAATTTAGCTGCTATATCTAAAGAAGATGGATTAACACATACTGTTGCACAACCGTAGTCTACCCCTTCTTGTATATATTTAACAATCTCTTCTGTTGTGAAATCTGGTTTCAAAACTGACTGGTCAATATATCTCCCTAATTGCTTAACACTCATTTCATTTGCTTTTATCATTTTATTCACCCTTGCTTACTTAGCAAGTCCTTTCATTAACAGTTTACTGTAGTATTAATACAATGTCAACTATATTTTGTAGTAAAATTACTAACGTAGAGTGAAAAGGTAAATTCAACTTTCTATTTTAATTATTTGCGTTTAGTCTTACATTTTATATTAAACATAAACTATAATTAAGTCATGGCTAGTCTTAGAGGGAACTAGTATTATGATATATAACAATAAGCATTTATCGTATGAACAACGTTTAGAAATTCAAAAAGGTATTTTTAATGGGTTATCAAAGACTCAAATTTCAAAGTCAGTAGAAAAACATATTATAACCATCAGTCGAAGAGTTAGGTTACATAGAACGCTTAATTATAAGTGCAAAATGGTTTTGGAGTGTTCTAATTATAAGCTGTGTAAGTATGGAAGAGTGTGTTCTTTAAATTGTCCTGATTATCTTGTACTGTATTTAAGTGTAAGCGAAGAGACAAGTCACCTGGCGCATGTAATGGGTGTAATGCATACAATAAGTGTCGCTATGATAAATATAGGTATGACGCAAGCTATGCATTCAATCAGTATAAGTATGATTTACATGATTCAAGAGAAGGAGTTGACCTTACTACTTCAGAAGCTAAACAGCTAGGAGATCGTTTGAAAAAACTTATTAGTCAAGGTCATTCAATTTATCAAATTCTTAATGACAATCCTGACATTACTCAAACTGAGAAAACAATATACAACTATATTGATCAAGGAGTGTTTAGAGTTTCATCACTTCTCAATATTGACTTAAGACAAAAAACATCTCGTGTTATAAAGATTATAAAAGATCCTAAGTTTAAAAAGCGAGCTGATAGAAAGTATTTAAACGGTCGTAAATATGAAGACTATATAAAGCTTATAGAGTCAGGCTCATCTTTAACTGTGGTTCAAATGGATACAGTTTATAACAACATCACTAATGGTCCCTTTATTCAAACATTTAAGTTTCTAAACACAGGATTAATAATAGCTCTATTCCATAAAGAAAAAACATCTTTGTCCATGACACAAGGAGTTCATACTCTTTATGACATTTTAGGACCAGATGTTTTTAGAGAACAAGTTAACATTATCCTAACCGACAACGGTAGCGAGTTCTATGACGCACTTAACATGGAGTGCTTTGAAGGCCACAGACAAACACAAGTGTTTTACTGTGACCCAATGATGTCTGGACAAAAAGGCAGCTTAGAAAACAAGCATAGGGAGCTCAGGTATATATTCCCTAAAAAGTGTGATCTATATGAATTAGGTCTAACGAAACAACAACCATTGACATTAGCAGTATCGCATATTAATTCAGCATCATTAAAGAGTATTGATGGAAAGTCATCTTTAGAACTAACACAGTTCTTATATCCAAAAATGTATAAAGCATTAATGGGTTATGGGATCAAAATGATACCAAAAGATGAAATTATATTAAAGCCATCACTGTTGAAGCAATACAGATAGACTAAACAATTGACTAGCCATAAATATCAACATCACTAACCCCAAAAAGTAGAAGTTAGTCTTTCCAAAAAAGGTCTCATTAATTTTCACTCTTTTTATCCTGTCTAAAAGTAACTTAAAGACACACATATTATAGCAAATATTGAAGGATAATATACAAAAGAGAGAATATCAATACTTATACTCTCTCAATTATGCTTTTCTACAGGGTTTTTATAAGATTATGTAAAATATTCTATTATTATTTTTGAAAGTATGAAAACTCTAATTTAGTTTTACTATTAACAAAGTCATATTTTATTGATAAATAGGCCTAATTAGCCTATTTATCACTTAAAATCAGTTACGTTTTTAACCCACAATTCTTTTTTAAAGACAAAGGTTGAGACAATTAACTTAATCACATCTGTAAGTTGGCCAATTAAGTATAAGTATACAATTGG
>JAAZDN010000065.1 GCA_012512805.1 Erysipelothrix sp.
AGCGATCGCGTAAATCGACAAAGGCCATTGATCCTAAATTACGTTTTTTCGCAACCCAACCAACCAGTCTTACTTCTTGATTAACATCAGTGATGCGTAGTTCTCCATTATTATGTGTTCTCATTTTTCTTCCTCATTATCTTTCAACATTGCGAGTGCTGTGTTTACAGCATCCATAATTGCGACTTGTTTTTGTTCTTGATTGACTGTATTTTTTATCGTTACGACTTCATCGTTTTGTTCACTACTTCCAATAAGGGCTACAAGTTGGGCCTGTTGTCTTTCAACCGTTTTAAACTGAGATTTCATTGAACGTTTTTCCATGTTCATATCAACACGAATTCCAGCCTCACGTAGAAGACTTGCGACTTTCATTGCATAGACGCGTGCTTCTTCATCAAGTACAAGAATGTACATTTGTAAGTGTTCCGTTTGATTCAGTTCAATGCCTTCTGCCTTTAAAGCAAGTAAGAAGCGTTCAATTCCCATACCAAATCCAACAGCTCCCATTTCTGGTCCACCAAATTGTTCAACGAGGTAGTCATAGTGTCCACCACCAAGTATTGTACTTTGAGATCCCATATCTGGATGTGTACTAATAAATTCAAAGACTGTGTGTGAATAGTAGTCTAAACCACGAACCATACGTGGATTTTCAACAAAGGGAATGTTCATTGCTTCTAAGATGGTTTTCAGTGAAGCGTAGTATTCTAAACTCTCTTCATTTAAATATTCATAGTTAAAGGGAGCATTAATGAGTGATTCATGTTTTTGATCCACCTTACAGTCTAAAATACGAAGTGGGTTTTGGGTAATTCTGCGTTGACAGTCACTGCATAACTCATGTACATGTGGACTAAAGTGTTCAACGAGTGCCTTATTGTAGGCAGCACGTGATGCCTTATCTCCAATTGAATTTAATTCAATCTTATAGTCTTTTAAGCCAAACATTTGCATAAAGGTATTCGCAAAGACGATCACTTCAGCATCAACGTAGGGACTTTTAAGCCCAATACTTTCCACACCAAATTGATTGAAGATACGGTAACGACCCTTTTGTGGATTCTCACTTCTAAAGTTTGTTCCTAAGTAATAATACTTTAGTGGAAGATCTGGTTTCGCATACAGTTTGTTCTCAACAACACTACGAATGATGCCTGCGGTCCATTCTGGTCTTAAGGTTAAGGAACGATTCCCATTGTCTAAGAATGTATACATTTCCTTATTTACGACATCTGAACTGTCATTCTCACGGGCAAACACTTCCGTGAATTCAAATTCAGGAATTCTAATTTCACTAATGTTATACAGCTCTGCGAGTTTCGCAGCAACACCTTCAACGACCTTAAATTCAAACATTTGATCATCAAAGAGATCTTTTACCCCTTTTACTTTTTGATATTTACTCATAATTCCTCCTCTAAAATAAAAAAACGCCCCGATAAGGACGCTTCATTGCGTGATACCACCTTACTTAACAGTAAATGCACTCGAATTGGTAACGTCAATTAAACGAATATCCCTACTTAAGTTCAGAATATTTACTCCAAAGTGTCAAGATTAAAGCGAATGAAGATCTTGCACCAACCGATCTCTCTCTAAACATTACTGTTTAATCCATTCTTTATCATAGTTATGCTCAAATAATAGCATAATTTGAGCATCTGGTCAAATGATGAACCCCAATTTTGACCCCACCTCATGTAACATGCAACCACTATTTTTACTATAATATATTTCATACAATTTCAATTGATTGTACTGATAAAACAAAACCGCCTCCTCTAAATAAAGAAGACTGGTGCGCGAGTTTGTAGATATCCTAGGGCTGATGAGTGTATCTTAGCTTAAACCTATATTCATTCAAAGAAATACAACAGATCTGTACGATCACGATATATCATAAGTGTTGAGAATAAGTGCGTATTTATCGCTTCACATTAACAAGGACACTTTCAAAACTAAAGTCTTCAGCGTGGAAGTAACTAATACCATATTCAATAACCTGGTCTTGATCACTAATTGAAATACCTTCAACCTTTAAACTGTATCCACTATTTTGTTCATATAAAAATTGGGCGATTTCACCTTCAACCATAATTGCGGAGACAAGTTCTTGAAGATAGTGAATATGCAAATCATAATCTGTTTTCAAAATGTGATACAGTGAGACCTCTTCAAAATTATACTTTTCTAAATTGTTTACTAAGTCTTTATTAATATACGACTGTTCATAGAGAAAAGGTTTGTCATCTACATATCGCAGGCGTTCAATATAATAGACTTCACTGTTGGGATCACACTTCATCGCTTCTAAAATATGTTCATCAGGAATGATCACTTCAAACTTTTGAATGATTGTTTTTGGTGTACGCCCACTATTTTTTATCATTTGTGTAAACCCTGTTACACTTGATGTTTTACGAATAATTTCTTTTTGGACAAAAATCCCAACATCGGGAATACGATACACAACCCGTTGGACAATCAAATCACTAATGACATTACGAATCGTTGTTCGTGAAACATTGTAATTTTCCATCAGTTCACGCTCGGTCATAAGTCGTTGGTCTGGTTTTAATTGTCCTGATTTTATTTGATCAATGATGTCATTGATAATCTCTTTTTGAGTAAATGTACGCATCTTATCATCCTATCTAATGTTTATCGCATGCATAAGCGATTATTTTATGCTACTTGTGTTAAAATATGATTTGAAATGGGGAGTAGTTATAAATGGAAAATATAAAATTACTAGTTTTTGATATCGACGGGACGCTCATTGACCGTAGTAAACATGAAGTTGAAGAAAGTGCAAAAGATGCAATTAATCAAGCACGTGCAAACGGCTATCAGAT
>JAAZDN010000066.1 GCA_012512805.1 Erysipelothrix sp.
CAAGGTCAACAACTACGGTGTCAAAGACTATACGATTGTTGAGAAGAATGGTGTTCGTATTGGATTGATGGGTCTCATGGGTGTTGAAGCAGATTCTAATGCTCCAATGGCTGAAGTCATCTTCGATAACTATATTAGTGAAGCAAAACGTGTCAGTGCAGCCTTAAAAGCAGAGGGTGTTGATATGATCGTTGCCCTTTCACACTCTGGTACAAGCAGTAATGCGAAACAATCAGAAGATGAAATTCTTGCTAAAGAAGTTGGTGATATTGATCTTATCGTATCTGCCCATTCCCATACACGATTAGATGAGCCAATTATTGTAAACAATACCGCAGTGGTGAGTGCTGGTCGTTATGGTGAGAACCTCGGTAAGATTGTCCTCCAACCAAATGGAGATCGTTGGTCTGTTTCAACATATGATTTGATTCCAATTGATAACACACTTGCTGAAGATCCGGAAATTTTAGAAATGATTGAAGACTATAAAGTCAATGTGAACGAACAGTATCTAAGTAAATATGGACTTTCATTCAATGATGTCCTTGCTCAAAGTCCATTTGGCTTTACACCAGCATCACAACTTGCGAAAACAAATACAGAAGAACCACTCGCACACTTTATCGGTGACGCTTATATTGATGCCGTAAAACAAATCGAAAAAGAGAACTATGTTCCCGTTGATATCGCAGTTGTTCCATCTGGTGTACTTCGTGATTCAATCACACAAGGTGATGTCCTTGTTAAAGATGCCTTTAAGATCTTACCACTCGGAGTTGGAAAAGATGGCATCTCAGGATATCCACTCTTAAGTGTCTATCTTACGGGTAAAGAAATAAAACTTGCAGCTGAAATTGATGCAAGTATTTCACCAATTCTAAGCTTTGCGAAATTATATATTACAGGTATGAGTTATGAGTTAAATCCAAACCGTATTATTTTGAATAAGGTTACCGAATCCCATCTCTTTGATGGCGTCAACAAGTCAGAAATTAATGATGATCAACTGTATCGTGTTGTAGCGGATCTATACTCTGCACAAATGTTAGGTGTTGTTAACGATATGTCTTATGGACTTCTATCGCTTGCACCAAAAGATGCGAACGGAGAACTCATAACAAACTATGAAGATCACATCATCTATGATGGTAACAAACAAGAGTTAAAGATGTGGGTTGCCCTTACCGACTATTTAAAGGCTTCGCCAAAAAATAGTGATGGTGTACCAGAAATTGACATGAAATACTCAGCACCACAAGGATATAAAATCATCAACAATGAGAGTGCCTTCTTTAGTCGCTTTACGAACATGAACATGTTTGCATGGCTTATCATTGGTGTCATCTTATTTGTCCTCTTACTGCTTGCTTCAATTGTATACTTCGTTGTTCGTATCATTAAAAAACGTCGTCATAAGAAAAACGTTCAATAGTTAAGAAAAGTATCAAAGCGTTTAAGGATTCTATAAAAAATAAGCAAAAAAAGAATAAATGACCGTTTGTAATTGAATCTTTAAGGTGAATCATTCAATGTATATTTATTAATACTAATAATTTCTGAGGATACTATTGTATCCTCTTTTATTGTCCACCTTGATTATGTATATACAAAAACAACTAATATTACGTTTAATTTCCATTAAACCTAAACCATTGAGTTCAAGTTACTTGTATTCATAATAGTTTAAGTATAGTGTCATATTATATTAGTTGTTCTTTTTATTATTTAAGTGTTGGTAGTGCTTGTACGAAGTCTAAGAATTCTTTTGATGTTCCTTCATGTGAGATGAGTGCTGCATTTTTTTCACCCATCGCATGTTCATTGACTA
>JAAZDN010000067.1 GCA_012512805.1 Erysipelothrix sp.
CTATCTGTTAAGTGCTGTAAGTGGTGTTACCCAAACACTGGGCCTATCGGTAGGCTTTAGTATTTTTGAATCACAAAATCAAAAAGAACTAATAATTAAAATTGTTTTGGCAGCCTTGTTAGGATTGTCTCCCGCCCTTATTCAACTCTTATCACGCTTTATGCGAATTGGATTTATGCGCGATGTATTGGTGGATGTTCGTCATTTAGCATATCAAAAAATGATGAAAATTCCGATTGAGCAATTTAGAGCAGGCAAACGAGAAGAGTATGTCTCGATGCTAGTAAATGATATCAATATTTTTGAACGCGATTATTTCTTATCTATTTTAAATATCTTTTATGCTTTTGGATCATTTGCGATTGGCTTAGTGATTATGTTGTTTATCCATCCAGTGATTTCATTGGCCATTATTGTCTTTTCAATCTTTATCTTAATTGCTTCGAAATGTTTTGAGAAACCAATGCGTCAACAAGTTAAAAATAAGCAAGTAGCCAATGCTTCGTACAATGAACAAGTGTCCAATGTCCTTAATGGATTACAAGTCATTAAGCTCTATCAAGTAGAGGACGAGTTTAGAGGACCCTTTCATGGGATTGTACAGCACGTTGAGCGAATCAAGCGTAAGTTTAATCTTCTACAAGCTTCGCAGTGGAATATCTTAGATTGGATTGCGTCACTATTTAACGTGATTCTCTATTTATTAGCAGCATACTTTTTCTTTGAAAACGAGATTAGTGTTACATCACTTATCTTAATTCTCAATTTCTCAGGTCAAATGATTTGGTCGAATATCCATGGAATGAATATGATAAATACGCTAAAAGGATCAATTGATATTTTCTATCGTATTACCTCACAACCGCAATGGGAACATGGGGATGAAGAGTATCATTTCGAAAACCAAATTAAGATTGAAGATGTCAGCTTTAGTTATGGAGATCATCAAGTGTTAGACCATGTTAATTTAGTAATAAACAAAGGAAGTAAAGTGTTAATTTATGGTCCTTCAGGTACTGGGAAAACGACCTTATTAAACTGTATCGCACAAAATTTAACATCCTATACTGGTCAAATTAAAGTCGATGAATTAGAACTTAAGAATATTAATTTTGAGTCAATGATGAGTAAAACCGGATATGTAAGACAGCAACATTTTATGTTTGATGATACGATCCAAAATAACATTATTCTTGATCAAAAGCTTGATGAAGCAAGATTGAACCAAGTGCTTAAAGATGTCGATTTACTTAATTGGGTCGAGTCATTAGAAAATGGTGTAAATCATACTTTAGTCAGTAATGGTAATAATATCTCTGGTGGACAAAAGCAACGCCTTAGCATTGCTCGTGAATTGTATCGTGATGTGGAAGTGCTGTTTGTAGATGAACCATCAGCCAGCCTTGATGATGAAACGGCATCGAAGCTTTATGACACACTACTCAAGTTAAATAAAACGTTAATAATTGTATCTCATCGACATCTTAAGTATTTGAGTCAAAGAGTCGATCAAATAATTCAATTTAGTGAGAAGGGAGATGTTTATGTTGAAGAAAATGAAGTCTTTAAAGAAGCTAAAATACGGACATAAACCGACTTTCATCTTACTTGCTTTAACAAGCTTTATCTCGATTGCCCTTGGGGCAGTGGTAACCTATTTCATGGGCCGATTAATTGACTATGGTATGAATCAAGCCATTGATGAAATGTTAAGTCTCGCCCAGGGAATTATCATTATTATTATGATTGATTTAGTTTTTGCGGCCTTGATTAGTGTTACGCGTAGTATTTGGATGGAAAAGAGTCTGACCATCTTAAAAAGTACGTATATTGATAATGCTTTAAAATTA
>JAAZDN010000068.1 GCA_012512805.1 Erysipelothrix sp.
CATCATAACACGGTCAATTGCTTCATCTAAGTTTGAAAGTGTAATTTCATTACTGTCTTCACGAACAGCCATAATTGCGGCTTCGTTTAGTACGTTTTCAAGATCGGCACCCGAGAATCCTGGTGTACGATTTGCAATTGCTTCAAGGCTTGCATCTGCTGCAAAGTTCTTATTTTTAGAGTGAACTTCAAGAATCGCTTGACGTCCTTTTTTATCAGGTAATGATACCTTAACTTGGCGGTCAAAACGGCCCGGTCTTAATAAGGCAGGGTCTAGTATATCGGCACGGTTTGTTGCAGCGATAATAAGTACTCCTGTATTGTCTTCAATACCATCCATCTCAACTAGTAATTGGTTTAATGTTTGTTCACGTTCATCGTTACCGCCGCCTAAGCCAGCTCCACGTTGACGTCCAACTGCATCAATCTCATCAATAAAGATAATACATGGTGCAGATTCTTTTGCTGTTTTGAACATGTCGCGAACACGTCCAGCCCCAGCACCTACAAACAGTTCAACAAAGTCTGATCCTGATACGGAATAGAATGGAACATCCGCTTCACCTGCTGTTGCACGTGCAAGTAATGTTTTACCCGTTCCTGGAGGTCCTACTAAGAGGATACCTTTAGGAATACGTGCACCCATTTTTTCAAATTTTCTTGGGTTTTGTAAGTAGTCAATAAGTTCTTTAACTTCTTCTTTTTCTTCTTCAGCACCCGCTACATCTTTAAATTTCGTTTTAACATTCTTTTGAATTTTGGCTTTACTCTTCACAACATCCATTTGATTACGCATGCCGCCTCCACCTGTCATTTGACGCATGAGGAAGAACAACATTCCTAACGTTAATAAGATGGGTAAGAACGTTTTCACAAGCTCTAGTAATAAATTAGATTGATTACCATCAAAAATCTCAAAATCTTTAACTGATGGATTTGCTTCAAGCTTAGAAATAATATTATCAACGGTTGCGGTATTATTCGCAATGGTTGCTCTAAAGTTAGTTTCAGTTTCACCTTCTTTATAGGTACCCGTAACTTTAGCGGTTAAGCCATTAATGACGATTTCAACCTTTTCAACACTTTCATTTTCTATAATTGTTACTAAGCCTTTATACCCAATATCCTTACTTGTTGGTGTTGCGTATGATCCAAACACTGTTGATAACAAGATTATCGAGAGTAAGAATGGTAAGAGGGCCATTAAACTTTTTCGATTATTTTTTGGCATTCTTTATATACTCCTTAATATATTTAATAGTAATCTTCGTGCATAACTCCTATGTATGGAAGATTACGGTATTTCTCAGCAAAATCTAAGCCGAACCCAACGACAAATTCATTTGGGATTTCAAAGCCGACATATTTAACATCGACTGTTACTTCACGACGTGAAGGTTTGTCTAATAAAGATACAACATCAATTGTCGATGCACCTTTATTCTTTAAAATCTTTAGTACTGCTTCAAGTGTACGTCCGGTATCAACGATATCCTCAACAATGATAATTGAACGTCCTTGAACACTACGTTCTAAATCTTTTAAAATACGAATATCACGTGTAGATTCTGTACCCATACCATAGCTTGAGACATCCATAAAGTCGATTTCGATGTCAATGCTAATATGTTTCATTAATTCTGCTAAAAATGGTACTGATCCTTTTAATAAGGCAACTAAGATAAGTGATTGATCTTGATCCTTATAATCCTCTGATATTCTCGCACCTAATAATTTACTTTCTTCAACTATTTGCTCATGCGTAATTAATATATCTTTTAAATGTTTATGCATAAAAATCCTCCTACAATAGTCCTATTTTACCACAAAGACGGTCGGATTGTTAGAGTAATGAGTCACGTTACAGCCCAAACCTGGTACAAGAATTATCTCACCATTGCGATTGGTGACTATCGGCCACACTTTGCGTTGATACACGGGAATTTTTCGGTCAATAAAGTACCGATTCACACTTTTACTTCCGAAGCGTAGCTTGATTTTATCACCGGCTTCATAATTTCGAATCGTAATTGGAAAATCATCAGCACTGAGTGTCACTGCATCAACACTTTTACCACTGCGCATTGTTTTAAAATACGGTGTTGTTTCAAATTGAAGGTCATGATAGACATAGGCATATTTATAAGCTTTTAAAACAACCTCTAATTTTCCATACGCCTTGCTTAACAACAGTTTATCACTGAGCTTATATTCACCATTACCTTGAGCGCGTAAAAAATTCAAAATGTTTTGATATTCAACATGTGATACACTATGTAGATCATATTCCAGTAAGAACATTCTAAGGACATTGATAATTTCACTATCAGCATACTGGACTAAATCAGAGATGTTCATCGAGCGTTTAAATGCGATGACGTGTGCTGCAATAATCGCATGTTCTTTTACACGTTGTTCATTAGCTGCTTCACATTCTTGCTTAAGTTTTAACTTATCTTCCTTGCTCATACCTTTTAGTATTGTATTACGAATACGATTACGCTCATATGTATTCTCAAAGTTACTCTCATCAATACCATATTCAATACGATGATGTTCACAGTAGCGAATGAGATTCTCTTTGCTCACATCAAGCAGTGGTCGTATTAAGCGTAGGCTACCATACTCACTTTCAGCTTGAATCCCGTAATAAAAGGGTGTACTATCACGCATTTTTTGCATGAGGTAAGTTTCTAAATGATCATCCAAGTGATGCGCTAAATACACATCTTCAACCTCATACTTTAGTCCCATTGCTTCGAAAAAATCATATCTGACCTTACGTGCATATGCCTGAAAGTTTCCTTTTTGCATCGGGCTTGCCTCGTGTACCTCAAGAATTAATTGATGTTTGTTACAAAAGTCTTCTACAATTTTTTGATCACGCATAGCACTCTTTCTAAGATTATAATTAACATGTACCACAATAATTTCAAACTTTTGGTTTAATAACTGATGTAAGAGTGCCATTGAATCTGGGCCACCACTTACTGCTACAAGAATTTTGTTCATATTATCACCTCAAGTTAATTAATTATAGCATATGCTTTCACTACAATTATGTTATTTCAATGTTAGAAAATATTGTTTTACTCATCCTATTTAAACAATACGAAGTTGATCAATACGATGGGATATTTCTTTAAATAGTGAGCTATTAGGATCAATGTTTCCACGAACATCAATAATGCGAGCGGTATTTATATACTTTATATCATTTAAAAATAATACTGACTTGTGTTTTAATGCATCCATCTGCGGAAGTCTAAATAAATGTTTTTTACCATTACAAAAGGTCTTCGGACAATAACTTTGAGCATACATACTTTGATTACTGCTCATCGGCACAATGAGTGCTTTTGAATTGAAGTATCCAATTACTATTGCAAAGTGTTGAAAGCCAGCCTCGTTAATATAGGCCTTTCCAAAATCAACGTAGACAACATCACCAATACGTACTTTAAATCCGATAAGTTCACTTGATTTAAAGCGCTTTTTGTAACTATAATTGTATTCACTGATCAATTCTCTTAATAACTCATAATGATTCATTGCTTTGAGTTCGCTTCTTCTATACTCTAAATAGTCATCGATGTACTCATC
Organism: Erysipelothrix sp.; assembly: GCA_012512805.1. Lineage (GTDB taxonomy): Bacteria > Bacillota_I > Bacilli_A > Erysipelotrichales > Erysipelotrichaceae > JAAZDN01. Next base: position 3,603 of record JAAZDN010000068.1, read on the forward strand.
TAAGTTTAAACTTGAATCTGCTCTCTTAATGGCGAGCACAAGTTCATCTAATCTTTCCCTTATCATTTTATCACCCAATTTAGTATTTGCTTTGGGACGCTATTCTCCTAAAAGATTTAAAAAACACTTAACCCTAGTAGATTAAGTGCTCTATTTGTTTATTATTTTGTATAACTGTGTAAGTTTTCTAACATGATTCCTGTACCTTCAGCAACACATGTTAAGGCATTTTCCGCAATAAATACGGGAATGTTTAACTCTTGAGCTAACAGTTCATCAATACCTTTAAGAAGGGCTCCACCACCTGTTAACATGACACCTGTATTAACGATATCTGCTGATAATTCTGGAGGTGTTTGTTCTAAGACTGTACGGCATGCACGAACAATTTCTTGTAGGCTTTCACGAAGTGCATATTCGACTTCCTCAGCTTTAAGAGTAATACTGTGTGGTAATCCTGATACAAGATCACGTCCACTAATGACCATTGTTTCATTTGAAATTCCTGGCCATGCGATTCCGATTGAAGTTTTAACTTCTTCGGCAGTACGATCACCAATTAATAGTTTGTATTTGTCTTTAACATATTTAATGATGTCTGCATCAAATTTATTACCTGCCGTTTTTAAAGATGTGCTTGTAACAATTTCTCCAAGTGAAATCACCGCAACATCAGTAGTTCCACCACCAATATCAAGAATTAAATTTCCTGATGGACGTGAAATATCTAAACCTGCACCAATTGCCGCAACCTTCGGTTCTTCCTCAATGTATACTTTTTTTGCACCTGCACGATATGCTGCATCACGAATCGCATTACGTTCTACTGACGTAATATTTGATGGACAACAAATCACGATTGTTGGGCGTGAGAATAATCCTTTTAAATTTAACTTACGAATAAAACTACTGAGTAACATTTCAGTCACTTCAAAGTCCGCAATGACTCCATCTTTTAAAGGACGAATTGC
>JAAZDN010000069.1 GCA_012512805.1 Erysipelothrix sp.
AGGGTGAATCTACTGCTGGCTCTCTTCTAATATCAACAGTTCCTGCGGATTTTTTTACACCTAAACGATATCCATCGTAATCGGCATTTCCGAAGTATCTATCCATGGTGTTGTAATAAGATGCTGCTTTTTCACCCCAGTAAGGATCGGTAGCGTAGTAATTATTAATTCCTGATTCTTTATTTCCAAGATATCCGCCTTTAAATGAGTAGGAATCAAAATCGAGAAAATTCCAGTTTAAAAACTTTGCGTTGTGCGACCAAAAGGAATCAAAAATATGCTCATATGCCTTTGCACTACCTGGTGTAGAGTCATATGCTTCATGTCCAAATAAATTTTTTCTATTTGCAGCAAGATAACTTCGACCCCACCCACTTTCGTGAATAGCGATCGACATTGTTAGAAGTCCGTTAGCACCATACTTGTTTCCTTGCCAAACTGATATTGTACCAGCTTCAAAAAGATTGGATTGATGACTTAATATTCCTTCATTTGTATCTTTGGGAATCGACTGAGTAAAACCCTTCACATTTTTAATATAGTCATCGAGTTGCTGACCCGAAATATTGGAAAGTGAACGATAAGGAAGATACTGGAAATAGTTATAAAATGGTTGTGTACTGTTTAATGAGTTATTTCTAGTAGAGTTTTTGTAGTCATTCAGCATTGTAACTCTGTTTACATAAAAATAATGTCCATCATATGAGTAGTATTGAGTGCCTTGACTTAGATAACTTGGTGCCTTCCCTTGCAATATTGGAGAGTAAGACGTTGAGCCAACTAATTTACTAATATTATGAATTAAATCACCATTACCATTAACCGAATAGTGACTTACTCCTTGTGAGTTAGTGTCTTTAGGCTCCATGAAACTTTCTTTATCTATCCAACCAACTGCACCTGAGATGATGATCTTATATCTACCATTTGCTTCATCAAGTAATCCAACATCAGCGTTGGAAGAAGCCCTGTTAGATAATGAAGCAATTCTTACAGTCCCTGTAGAGGCACTGTAAATAATAATAGATCTGTCTGATCCACCCACTTGATTAATACTTAATATTTTAGGTGCGAACGATGCATAAGTTAAAGCGCTGTACATCATAATCTGTGATCGAGCTTCAACAACGGGATCAGGATCGTCAGAAAGTACGATCGTAATTTCATCTTCCTCAATACCATTATCATGTTCCGGATCGATTGTTAATTCACCGTCAGTGTAATTATCATCTTGAGACAATAAATCATCCTCAATATCCTCAGCAAAAACAGTGCTAAATTGTGTAATTGAAATTGAAATAGCTAACAGGAGTGTTATTATTAATTTGGTTAATTGAATAAGTATATTTGAGTAATTTCTATTTTTGTTCATATTTCCTCCTTACAAGACATTAAAACTTAACTATATTATATCATAAAAACTATTAATAACATTTACCCTCTCGTGTGTATCATGTGAAAATTTACTTGCATACAGTATATTAGTGTATAATGGATAAATAGAAAAGAGGTAGATCTATGACAAAAACTTTAACACAAGACAAATCAATGAAGGTTTATGAGAAACTTAGTTTTAATGAAGAGGTTTGGA
>JAAZDN010000005.1 GCA_012512805.1 Erysipelothrix sp.
ATGTTACAGATCGTGCCGATATTATTGAAAAGTATGGGACCTTATTAAAACCAAAGCTTGAAAACTATGAGGCAGTACACGGCGATATTGAATTTAAGAATGTTAATTTTCATTACAATCCAAACGAGCCTGTCCTTAAAGACTTTAATTTAAAGGTAGCACAAGGTCAAACCGTTGCGCTTGTTGGTGAGACAGGATCAGGTAAGAGTACAATCGTAAACTTACTCTGTCGCTTCTATGAGCCAGTAAATGGTGAAGTGTTAATCGATGGATTAGATTATCGTGAACGCTCCATTGGCTGGCTTAGACATCATATCGGCTATGTACTACAAGCACCCCATCTCTTTAGTGGAACAATTATGGAAAACATCCGTTATGGATGCCTAGATGCTACAGATGAAGAAGTCATTTCGGCAGCCAAACAAGTGAATGCTCATTCCTTCATCATGAGTTTTAAAGATGGCTATGAGACAGAAGTAAAAGAGGGTGGAAGTCGATTATCAACCGGACAAAAACAATTGATCTCCTTTGCTCGCGCAATTATTAAAGAGCCCGCTCTGTATATTCTAGATGAGGCTACAGCATCAATCGATAGTGAAACAGAACAAATTGTTCAAGAAGCCATCGATAAAATTTTAAGCACAAAAACAAGCTTTATCGTTGCCCATCGTTTATCTACGATTGTAAATGCAGACATTATTCTTGTCATTGATAAGGGTGAGATATCAGAATCGGGCACGCATCAACAATTGATGGCATTAAAGGGACGCTATTATAACTTGTATACAAATCAATACATCGAAGAAGAAAACCAAAGAGTACTCAAAAGAAACGTTGATATGGTATAATTTTAGAGGTGATAAAGATGATAAATGAGTTATATGCAATTCAAAAACAATTAAATGATCGTATTTTAATCGAACATAATTTAGATATTGAAAGTGTAATTAATAAACAGTATTTAGCCTTTCTCGTGGAACTTGGAGAATTGGCAAATGAAACAAGAACATTTAAGTATTGGAGTTTAAAAGGACCTGCAGCAAAAAGTGTCATCATTGAAGAATTTAGTGATGTACTCCATTTTCTACTCACACTTGGTCTTCAACTTGATCGTCCACATTTAGAGTTCTACAATGAAAAGATTGAACTGGATATGACAGACTTATTTCTAAGCGTCTACAATGATGCAAATGTCGTACGTCATTACAAATCAACCTTTGTCTTTGTAAGAATGTGGAATACACTCATGCAAATTGCCACACTACTTGGCTTTAGTGAACAAGAAGTCTTTGACAGTTATATGGCAAAAAATCGTATCAACCATCAGCGACAAGACGATGGTTATTGATCAACACATAAAAACACTAATTAATACAATCCATGAACAGGGCCACCAAGCACTCATTGTCGGTGGTGCTGTTCGTGATTTTTTACTTAATGAAGTATTTCAAGATATTGATATAGCGACAAACATGCCACTTGAAGATCTTCAAAAACTGTATCCTAACAGTCAGATGATTCAAAAAGATAATCAAAACATTACCTTAGTGATAAACTTAAATGATCAAAAAGTTGAAGTCAGTCGTTTTCGAAAAGAAATATATGAAGATGGAATCTTAAAGGTTGAATTTGTAGATGACTATATTGATGATTGTGAACGCCGCGACTTTACGATCAATAGTTTTGCCTATGATATAAAAGAGGGACTGATTGATCCTTACAATGCTGAAGCGGACTTAAAAGCAAAACGGTTGGTTATGATTAATAATCCGATTATTAGAATTAATGAAGATCACAGTCGACTATATCGAGCTCTTTATTTCGCAGCCAAGTATAATTTCACTTTAGATACACGTTTACGAGATAGTATAAATAGTTTTACCTTTAAATTTAATGAAACTTGCAATCCTAATTATTTGATTAAATTTTTTGCACAACCTTATTTTAATGAGGTCTACAATGCGGTTGAACCACTTTTTATTGATTTAACGGATGGCTACATGAGTGAGATTATTGAAAGTGATCAAACATTGATTACGGATAAACACAGTTTATTGTATTACTTAATTTTTAAACAACACCTTTCACTCAGTTCAAAACTTATGAGTTTACTCCATTTTAAAAAGCGAGAGCTTCAGTATATTGAAAACCATTATCAAAGTATTATTAAACTATCTTCTTTGATAACATTTGAATGGATGGCAAATATCATTGTTCAAAATGGTATACATACAATTGAAACATTGTTGCATACCTTAAGTAAATATAAACTTATTCATCACCAAAATATCGAAATCTTTAATGATATTAAAGATCATTATTATCTTAGTATTGATGAGTTAGCAATATCAATTGCGGATATTTCGATGGATATATCGATTAAAGAAAAGTATTCAATCTTAAAGCAAGTCCAGTATTTTGTAATGACTTCTGAACTTGTAAATGAGGAGTATGCATTAATGGCTTTTATTAACAGTTTATCTGACACTTAAGTCATAGTTTTGTGTATTAATATGTTAAAATATATTTTAGAACGTGAGGTAAAATATGAAAAAAAGAGATATTCTTGTCTTTATTCTTATCCTAGGTTTGGATCAAATTACAAAAATCATGGCCTTTGCTAACGATAGTTTAAATGTTGAAATTATAAAAGATTTCTTCTATTTAGGCCAGGTTAAAAATACAGGTGCAGCATGGGGTGTTTTAGAAGGTAATATGCTAATCTTTTATGTTGTGACACTCATTGCAGTAGTGTACATTTTTCGTTTGTATAAGAAAAGTAGTGATAAACCACGCTACTTACAATTGGCAACGCTCCTTCTTTTAGCAGGTGCAATTGGTAACTTTATAGATCGTATAATGTTAGGTTATGTTCGTGACTTTTTAGATTTTTACATCTTTGGATATGACTTTCCATTATTTAATATAGCGGATTCCGCATTAGTAATTGGTGTTATTACGTTAATTTTCTACGTAGTGAAACACCCCCATGAGGACTTAATATGAAAACAATAATAAATGAAGAAAATAATAATGAACGTGTTGATGTTTTTGTTGCACAAGTAGAGCAAGATTTATCACGTGCTGAAATTCAACGTCTTATAAAAAGTGGTGATATTTTAGTTAATGGTGAAAAGACAAAGGCAAGTTACCGATTATTAGCTAATGATCGTGTCAGTATTAACCCGATCGAACCTGAAGTTCTTGAAATCATTCCAAAGCCATATCCAATCGAGGTTATTTATGAGGATGATGATGTGATTGTCATTAATAAACCACAGGGGATTGTGGTCTACCCAGGAGCTGGAAAAGAGGGGGATAGTGTTGTCTCAGCCTTACTTTTTAACAAGGTTAAACTCTTTGAAGCAGCTGATCCAATGCGACCTGGAATTGTCCATCGCTTGGATAAGGATACGAGTGGACTTATGGTCTTAAGTAAGAGTGAAGTGGCTCATGAAAAGCTCATGTTAGCCTTTAAAGAACGTGAGGTTGTCCGTAAGTATGTCGCACTTGTTGACGGAGTGATGCAACATAACTTTGGAACGATTGATGCACCTGTAGGTCGTGATGATTTAAATCGTACACGCATGAAGGTCATCAACGATGGTCGTAGTGCTAAGACCTTCTTTACCGTCTTAGCAAGAGGCCAACACTCAACACTTGTCGAAGCCGAATTGTACACTGGAAGAACGCATCAAATTCGTGTTCATATGCAATACATTAAGCACAGTATTATTGGTGATCCAATTTATCGTAAGAAAACACAAATAAAAGCAGATCAACTTATGCTTCAAAGTTATAAGGTTGAATTTATGCATCCAACACGTAATATTGAGATGAAGTTTGAACTGCCAATACGTGCTGATTTTAAAGAAGTTATGGAACGTGATCACTATGAAAAATGAAAAAATAATGATGTTAGATGTCGCTTACTACCTCATCAAGAACTATAATTATCAACAAATAAAAATGTCAAACAATGATCGTGATACGTGGCTAATCAATGTTCATGATGTAAAGTATCCAGTCATTCGCCTCACAGAAAATAATCTAAATGATTATAAGCAAGATAAAGATGAAATCATGCAAACGGCTTTAAAAATAAGTAATGTCTTCAATAATGAGACAACCTTATTAAGCATTCACTTTACAGATGATGATCGTGATTTATTCTTTGAACCGAATTATTATCAAGGAGTGGTGAATGAAACAACAGTTTCACCGATCATTAAAGCGGAGTTTGCGAATATTCAAAGTGCATTATTACCACAAACTGAATCTTATCACGTTGAACTTAAGAAACGTGAGTCACGTTTTATTGACTATCACAAGGCGCTCTTATCAAGTCGTAATCGAAATAAAGTGAAAAAGCTTAAAGATCGAATAAATGTCACGACCATTATTGCATTAATTAATACACTCGTCTTTGCGGCAATTTGGTTTGTAAGTTCAAAGACAAATCAAACCTTTGGTGCCATTTACTTTGGGGCTCTATATAAACCGCTTGTATATGTATCATTCGAATGGTGGCGTTTAATAGCATCAGCCTTTGTGCATGTGGACTTTATTCATATCTTTGTAAATATGGTTGCCTTTTTATCAATTGGAACATTTGTTGAGAGGGTCTATGGTTATAAGGCGCTACTTATTATATACTTCACGTCAATACTGACAGGATCACTCTTTGCGCTTGTACAAATGGATGCGAATACGATATCCTTTGGAGCAAGTGGGGGAGTCTATGGTTTAATGGGAGCCATGGTTGTTTATCTCTTCTCTTCAGGATTGTATAAGATTCGTAAATTCCGTCAACCCATCGTCCAAAGTTTACTAATGAATCTCTTTATTAGTTTTTTACCGAATGTGAGTTGGCAAGCCCATCTTGGTGGTTTTGTCGGGGGTATGATCGCAACACTCTTCTTTACAAAAACACCGATCGTCAAACAGACGATATTATCCGCCTACCTAAGCTTAGCGCTTTTAATTAGCGGAATGTTTACTTTTGCATTCTTTGTTGATGATTCATTAAAAACAATGAACGATGATTTAAACATTGTGATTATATATAATTATGCATATATTGGACATGAAAAACATGCCTACAAGCTGATGAACGACTTTAATAATTATGCAAATGAAATGGGGGAAAAGTAATGAAACGTCAACAAGTCTTAACATGGGATCAGTATTTTATGAGTATTGCCCATCTTTCTGCACTCAGATCAAAGGATCCAAATACTCAAGTTGGAGCATGTATTGTTAACAGTGATAAGGTCATTGTTGGAACAGGCTACAATGGACTTCCAAAAGGATGTAGTGATGATGAGTTTCCATGGGGTAATGTTGGAGACACATTAGATACAAAATATGCCTTTGTAGTCCATGCTGAACTCAATGCAATTTTAAACAGTGGTGTTTCCTTAAAAAATGCAACGATCTATGTCTCACTGTTTCCATGTAATGAATGTGCTAAGGCCATCATTCAAAGTGGAATTACAAAAATCATCTATGAAGATGATAAGTATGCTGAAACAGATGCTGTTAAGGCAAGTAAAAAGATGCTAAGGGCAGCTGGAGTCAGCTTTGTCCAATTAACATCTTTAGTTAAGGTTAATGTTGAAATTACTTAAGACGTTTCGTATTTGCGAAATGAAGTTTAACGACATGTTTTAATTCATCTTCACCAAAACGGTTGATAAAGGCACGTGCGGCCTCGTCAGCCGTTTTTCCTGCACCAGATGGAATGCTCATCCCATAATGATCACTCAGTTGCAATAAGGCTTGATTAAAGGCGTAACGTGCAATAATTGAAGCTGCAGCCACTGCTAAATACTTACTCTCAGCCTTGGTCTCAAATTTAAGATCATGATAAATTGGCTTATTAGCATCCAAGTAATTAAAATAAGTTTGCTTCGGTGTGAATTGATCTATTACTGTAAGAGCAGGCATTTTAACGTGTTCACTGAGCTTAAGAAAGACCTGATTGTGTAACATTGCCTTCATTGCATTTTGATTTAAACTCTTTTGAATCTGATTGTATTTTGTATTGTCGAGCACGACTAAAGAATGGGGGACTACCTCACGTAAATATGGTGCAATTTCATTAATATAGGCATCGGTAGTTGCTTTGGAATCATCGATTTTTAAATGTTTTATTTTTTCATAGATTTCATCATCAATATATACTGCTGCAACACAGAGTGGTCCAAAGTATGATCCATTTCCTGTTTCATCAGATCCTGCCTGTGGAAAAATCTGTTTACTCATATACTTTTGTGCAATTTCTACAGCCTTATGACCTTGAAAAACAACCTTATTACTGTTATACACAGTGATGTTTAAGTGTGGTTCTGCAATCTTAAAATTAGCGTATTGTGGTGGTATAATATCATTGTATTTATTTAAACTTTCTTTTAAAACATCAATTTGTTGTTTCGTTAATGTTAGGGATACAACACTCATTTTAAATCACCTCGCTAATAGTCTACTACAATTTAGTCATTTACGATATAACAATGAGATTAAGTTGCAAAAAAGCCGTTTTTTTACTAAAATTAGTATAGGTGATACTATGAATTTATTTAATGATTCAACTTTAGTTTTAAATGTAATTGTCATTTCACTCTTTATCTTCTTTGTTGGGCTTGGCTATTACAAAGGATTTGTGAAACAAGTCTTCAACTTCGTCTCTTTATTAGTTGCCTTTTTAGTGGCAACCTTTTTATACGAGGCCTTTGGAATGCTCTTTAAAATTACGCCAAAGTTTCTAGTTCCGTTTCAAGATACAATATTAAAGGACTTCTTCTATACGCGTATTAATGGATATGTATGGTTTGTTGTCCTCTTTATTATTGCCTATATCTTCATTCGCTTTTTAAGTATTATTTTTAATTTGATTGCGAAAGCTCCGCTTATTTCACAGGTTAATAAGTTATTAGGCGCAGCCTTAGGTGTGCTTAATTTTGCACTGTCTTGCGTTATTATGGTCTTTGTTATTTCAATGCCAATGTTTACAAATGGCCCTGCAATGGTAGATTCATCACTATTAAAACCAGTCGTCAGTCTTGTTGATGTATTAATACCACCACTTGCTGAGCAATTGGAACAATTTAGTTTAATTGATCTCTTCACAACACTTCCAAAACAAGCGAGTGTTGAAGATGTTCAAGCAATGCAACACTATTTAGAAGAACAAAATGTTCCAATGGCCGACATTGAACAATTTTTAGAAAGTATTATCAATGAATAATGTATACAAAAGTTTAGAATTCGATGTGCTCTTAGACCAGTTAAGTCAAAGAGCAGCTTTTTCATTAGGAAAAGCACTCATCTTAGATTTAAAACCCTCATTTTCGACACTTGAAATTAATCGCCAACTGGCATTAGTATCAGAAGTCATGGCAATGGAAATGATTATGGAGCACTATGAAATTAGTAGTGCCAGTGATATTAGCCATTCCTTAGACAAGGTGAGTAAGGATATGTTTGTCACAGGTTTAGAACTCTTAAAGGTTGTCGACAATAATAACAGCCTCAAAGAAATCATAAACAAAATAAAACATACTGAAATTGATACACCTAATCTGTCTGATATTGTCTCATCAATAGTACTCACTGATCATTTAAGTGAGTTTATTACGAGTAAAATAAACAGCTATGGTGAAATGAAAGATGATGCGACCATACAGTTGAAACAATTAAAAAAACAACTATCAACGCTTAATGATCAATTCAATCAAACAATCAATGACTTTATAAAACGTAATCAAAGCATACTTGCGGATACTATCATTAGTGAGCGTAACAACCGTAAGGTCGTACTTTTAAATAACAACTATAAAAACAGTGTTAAGGGAATTATTCATGGAGAAAGTCAAAGTGGTTTATCCGTTTATTTTGAACCAGAAGCTTTAATAAAACTAAACAATGAAATTCAAACGGTTGCCTTTATGATTGAAGAAGAAATAACATCGATTCTTTTAAGTCTTGCTCAAGCTGTTAAAAAAGAACAGTATGTATTAAAGGCAAACTTAGACGTCTTAGCTGAACTTGATAAAATATTAGCGCTTGCGAAATGGGGAAATGCCCATGATGCCATAACGGCAAGCATTAGTAGTGACCATGAAATTATTTTAGAAGCGGTTGCCCATCCCTTAATTGATCCCAAAGTAGTCGTGAAAAATACGTACACGATTAAACATGGACAAATACTCATTGTGAGTGGACCCAACACAGGTGGAAAGACGGTAACCTTAAAAACAATAGCCCTAAGTATTTTAATGAGCATGTGTGGCATTCCAATCATTGCGAGTAGTGCTTCAATACCTATTGTCGATAATATCTTTGTGGATCTTGGCGATGAACAATCTGTTATGGCTTCACTTTCAACGTTCTCATCGCATCTTGTTCGCCTCGCTGACATTGTAAATCATGTTACAAAAGATTCACTTGTTCTCTTAGATGAGCTTGGAAGTGGTACTGATCCTAAGGAAGGACAGGCTTTAGCAGTTGCGACATTAGAACACTTAAGAAACACTCAAGCGATAACACTCGTGACAACACACTTAAGTGGACTTAAAACATACGCACAACATAGCGATGATATCCTTTTAGCAAGTGTCGAATTTGATCAAGAAAAATTGATGCCGACATATCGCTTTATTGAAGGCTTTGCAGGACAGTCAAATGCCCTTGAAATCGCTCAAAAGTATAAGTTTCCAAAAGCACTCATAGATCGGGCAATGCAGTTAAAAGATGAACTCTTAAGTGATGAAGAGAAAACAATAAAAAATCTTGAAGAAAAAGAAAAAGAAATTCTCATAAAACAACGACATATTGAAGAGCGAATGAAACAATTAGAAGCTCGTGAGCACGATTTTGAAGCGAAACTAAAGGACGATGAAGCACTTGGAAGTCGTATTGTTGAAGCTGCGAAAAAAGAAGCCCGTGAATACATTCAAATGAAACAGGTAGAAGCAGATGTACTCTATGACAAATTACTGGATCAGCATCGCGAGTTAAACTTAAACAAGGCCAGTGAGATCATAAAAACAATTGATCGCACAGTCACCAAAGAAACAACGAAGAAACGCAATAATAATACGCTAAAAGTGAGTGATCAAGTTCGAATTGATGGTATGCAACATGTTGGAGAAGTTATTGAATTAAGTGGAAATAATGTTGTGGTAAACGTCAACGGCATGATGATGAAAACAAAGTTGAATAAGCTTGAATATGTTGGAGCTAAGACTAAAGTTGCCAAGAGTAAAAATATTAAAGTTAAGAATATTTCTAAAGCGAAGAGTGAAATTAATTTAATCGGTCTCACAGTGTATGAGGCAATGCCACTTTTAGATAAGTTTATTGATAACGCTTTGGTTGGAAAACTATCACAGGTCATCGTAATTCACGGAATGGGAACCGGTGTCTTGCGTAAGGCCGTATTAGAAAGACTGAAGAAAAATAGTAGAGTTCTTGATACAAAGACAGCACCACAGTCTAGTGGTGGTTTGGGAGCAACCTTAGTCAATTTAAAGTAAGGAAAATGATATATGCGCGAAACCTTAAAAATTAAATTAAAAAACTTAACCCAACAGCCAGGATGTTATCTTATGAAAGATAAGAATGGTAAGATTATTTATGTTGGAAAAGCAAAAGATCTAAAGAGTCGAGTGAACTCTTATTTTACAGGTGCTCATAATTATAAAACGACAAAAATGGTTGCGAATATTCATGATTTTGATACGATTGTAACGAAGACTGAAAAAGAATCACTCATCTTAGAATTAAATCTCATTAAACAACACCAACCTCGTTATAACATTTTATTTATGGATGATAAGGTGTACCCATATATAAAAATTACAGATGAGGTGTATCCTCGTCTTACAATTTCAAGAAATCGTAAGAAAGATAAAAATGCAAAAGTCTTTGGACCCTATCCTGATAGTAGTGCAGCCCGTAATATGATTCGTCTTTTAGGAAGGTTGTATCCTACACGAAAATGCTCACATTTAAATAAAGAATTTTGTCTGTATTATCATATGGGTCAGTGTTTAGGAATGTGTGGACAAGTTGTTGACCCAAAAGAATATGCAAAGGTTATTGATGATGTTGAGAAAATACTAAAAGGTGACACACGGGCGTTAATTGTAAAAAATGAAAAACTTCAAGCACAATATATTGAAGAGATGAAGTTTGAACAGGCTGCGAACATCCAAGAAATTTTAAATGCCTTGCATCATATTTCTAATAAACAAGAGGTTCAAGTGAATGATACTAAATTAAATGTTGATGTGTTTAATTACTATGTGCATAATGGGTACAGTGCAATTGTAATTGTTGAGGTACGTTCTGGAAAAGTTTTAAATACGAAAAAGTTCTTAACACCTCTGTACGAAGAGCCAGACACTGCCTTAGTGCACTATATGAATCAATATTATCAAGTTCATCCCTTATCAAAAGAAATAATAGTCCCGAATATTTTGGATGAAAACCTGTATACTAAAGAAGTATACGACCGGCTTTTTGTTCCACAAAGAGGTACAAAGGTACGCTTTATTGAAATGAGTAAAAATAATGCGAAACACTATTTAGAAGAACAATTCAATTTGATCAATACACTGCCTGAAAAAATTGAAGCCGCAACGATGCAACTTGATGAGCTGCTTAAAAGTAGTATTTCAACGATTGAGATGTTTGATATTTCACACATTTCAGGCTCTAATAACGTTGCGGGAATGATCAGCTTTAAAGAAGGATTGCCTGATAAAAATGAATACCGTCTCTTTCGCTTAGAAGATCATTTGTCTGATTTTGATTCGATGAAAGAAGTTATTTACCGCCGCTATTTCCGACTCTTAAAAGATGGACTACAAATGCCTGACTTAATTATCGTTGATGGGGGAGAAGCACAAATTACGGCTGCTCACAATATTCTAAAAAGTTTGAATTTAAACATTAAACTTATTGGACTTAAAAAGGATGAGCATCATAATACGAGTGCCATAGTTACGTCTGATCATGAACAACTTGAGATTGATAAGTCGAGCGAACTCTTCTTCTTTCTAAGTCGAATGCAAGATGAGGTTCACCGCTACGCTATCAATTATCATAAAAAATTACGCAGTAAGAGTCAAACCCGATCAATTCTTGATGATATACCTGGAGTTGGAGCAGCTCGTAAAGCAGAATTATTAAGCACATTTAAAAATATTGAAAACATTAAGAAGGCAAGTCTGGAGGAATTATGTAAGGTAGTTCCACTTAAGATAGCCGAAAACATAAAACAAGTACTCGTAGAATGAGGTGTAATATGCAAACATTAGGAATATTTGATTCAGGATTAGGTGGATTTAATATTGCACATGCTCTTTATGAAGAGACGAATGTGAATATTGTCTTTTTAGCTGACCATAAAAACTTACCATACGGCAGTAAGAGTGATGATCAATTAAAATCTATTTTAAAAACAAACATGCAATGGTTTAAAGACCGTCACATTAATGAGGTGCTCATTGCCTGTAATACAGCATCAAACTATATTGATTATTTACGCAGTGAATTTCCAAGTTTTACGATTCACAGTATTATCGAAATTACTGTTAAACAATTTACAGATGAGCCCTTAGTTATTTTTGGAACAGAAAAAACAGTTGAAGTTAAAAAGTATGATCAACTGTTGAACTATGAAAACACGTATCATGCACTAGGACAACTTGCAGAGTTGATAGAGGCAAATGATGCGAGTGACTTAGAAGCCTACTTAGCATCACAACTTTCACAATATAAGCATACTGAACAAAATTATTTACTAGCTTGTACACATTATTCAATCATACTTAATAAGTATGCACCGTATTTAAAAGGAAAAATTTACGATTCAATTGCTCCCGTCTTAGATGTATTTAAGGATTATGATGGTGAGAAACAACTTGAAGTTGTATCCAGTGGCAATGTGAAACATTTACAAGATCGTATATACAGTTTATTTGAAATGGAATTAACGGTGAACCCCTTAAGTCCTGATTTTAAAATGGTCGTCGTGTCTGATAATCATAGTTTAAGAAAACCACTTCACGCTATTTTAAAAGAACATGATGATGCAAGTATCTTTGTACACTGTGGTGATGTAGAATTTGATGAGCCTGTCTTGGATCATTATTACGTTGTTAACGGAAATAATGATTATACAGATCCCTTTGCTGATGAGATTGTAATTGATGCCTATGATAAGACGATACTCATTACTCATGGACACCTGTACTTTGCAGTACAACGCTTGGATTTATTAAAAATAAGATCCAATGAGGTAGGGGCAAATATTGTTTGCTTTGGACATGAGCATCGCTATCAAATTGTTGAAGATGAGGATGTACTCATTGTAAATCCGGGATCACTCAATTACAATCGTGATGGTTCAAAACCAAGTTATATGGTCATCCAAATGAATGGAGATCGCTATGAAATATCTAGAATCGAGTATAAAGCATGAGCTATATTGAAATAAAGAACATTAAAAAACAATACATCGTTGGAGATCAAGAGATCAATGCTATTCGTGATGTTTCTTTTGTCATTGAAGAAGGTGAGTTTGTTGTAATTGTTGGACCATCAGGTGCCGGTAAAACAACGGTCATGAATATTATTGGGGGTATGGATCATTTAACATCGGGTCAAGTAATGATTGCTCAAAAAAACATATCAAACTTTAGTGATAAAGAAATGACACAGTATCGACGGGATGATGTTGGATTTGTATTTCAAACGTACAACTTAATTCCAAATTTAACGGCAAAAGAAAATGTTGAGCTTGCGACACATATTAATAAAGACTCACGTGATGCCCTTGATTCTTTGGCTCTTGTGGGCCTTGAAGATCGTGCAGATAATTTCCCAGCTCAAATGTCAGGGGGAGAGCAACAACGCGTTGCTATCGCACGTGCAATTGCGAAAAAACCAAAGCTGCTCCTCTGTGATGAGCCAACGGGAGCACTAGATAGTGAAACGAGTAAATCAGTCTTGAATCTCTTATCATCACAAAATAGTGAAGATAAGATGACGGTTATTCTTATTACCCACAATACACTCATTGCCCAAATGGCAGATCGAATCATTACCATTCGTGATGGTGAAGTTGCCAGTAACATTCAAAATGAACATAAGTTAGCAGTTGATGATATTCAATGGTAAAAGATACACTTAGAGAAATAAAAAAGCGAAAACTACAGTTTTTAGCCATCCTCCTCATTACAG
>JAAZDN010000070.1 GCA_012512805.1 Erysipelothrix sp.
GTCTATTTATTAGACTTTTGTTTTTTAATAAATAAAATGATAAAAAACAGTTTACAATAGGTGTAACGATTACTTTGTGCTATAATTGATTTTCGAAAGGTGGTTCATATGAGTAAACCAATAATTGTAAAAACAACCGACACCTTATTAAATTATCTTGTCAACAATGAGACGGGATACAACCGTACAAAACTAAAGAGTCTTTTAAAGAATGAATGTATTAGTGTAAATAAAAAAGTCACAACACAATTTAATTATCCATTAAAAGAAAATGATCACATTGAGATTGTGAGCTATAATAAAAAAGCAGGCTTAAGCTTTGATATCATTTATGAAGATGATGATATAATTGTCATCAACAAGGTCAGTGGAATATTATCCGTTCCCTTTGAAAATGAAGATAAAGAAACAGCCTATGATCTTGTTAATGATTATGTGATGAAAACAAATTCAAAGGCACGTGTTCATATTGTTCATCGTCTTGATCTTGGGACATCTGGAGTTTTAATGTTTGCGAAAGATGAAAAAATAAAGAAACAATATCAAGATAAGTGGAATGAACTCGCAACATCACGTGTATACATTGCCCAAGTAGAAGGTGTCATGCGTAAAGATAAGGACACGATCATTACAAAACTCAATACTGATAAGAAAAGTAATGTACACTCCAGTTCTAAGGGTAAACAAGCCATCACACATTATGAAGTCATTGAACGTCGAAAAGACAGTACCCTTGTTAAAGTAAATATCGAAACTGGTCGACAAAATCAAATAAGAGTTCACTTAAAAGAAGTTGGACATCCTATCGTTGGTGATAAAAAATATGGTGCAAAAACCAATCCGATCAAACGCATTGGTCTTCATGCCTATCAATTAAAGATCAAACATCCAACAACTAAGAAACTTCAAAGCTTCACAGCGCCGATTCCTAAAGTATTTAGAATAAAAAAAGTAAAGTAATTAACAATAAAAAAGAGATATCTAAGTGAAGGTATCTCTTTTATGAGTAAGCCAATATCAATAGAGGCTTGATGAGTTAGAAAGATTAAAGTAAATGTTTATTCATCAATTAAATCTGAATAGACCTTTCTAACATCTTTTAATTGTTCTTCTGATAAACTTTGTTTAAATCTTTCTTCATCATAGTTTTCAAATGTTGTTTCTTTAAGTCCATCAGGATAATAGGTCAAACCTGCTTGTTTACCAACTTCTAGTGCAAATAATCGGGTTGCGTATCCGTTGGCTGTTATGATGTTTCCACGACGATTAGTGGGGCATATACGAAATTATTAATATCAATACATTTGAATTCTTCATTCATTTCTTTCCATAGCGAATTGGTAAACTTTTTATTATCCAATATTCCAGTAAGTGAAAGAAGGAAGGGAGAAGAACCAATTGCACCAATAATAAACTCGGTTTCATCTTTCAAACTTCTTAAAAAATTGAGAATGATGTTATCGTCTAAAACTGGTCTAAGGTCACTGATTCCGGTAAGTACGAGTGCATAATAATCATCCTTATTAAAGTCTTCAACTGTAATTTCTGGTTGGATATGTATTCCTTCCTCTGAAATCACAAGGTCCTTACTAGAACTTACAATCGCAGTTTTAACGTTGTAATACCATCTGAATAAATACATCGCATTTGTTACTTCTTGAATACTACATTCTGGACAAACTAATACAGCTAATTTTTTCATATGATTCTCCTTTGAAAATATAAAAAGACTCCATTACTATAATCAAATGTTAATGATAATAGATATGGAGTCTTATAAAAGTGAAGTAATGCTTAAACTATTATCATTGATTTAAATAGTTTTAATGAGCATTTTTTTCACTCTCTTTATTAGTTTATTAAATGGTGGACGATAAGGGATTTGAACCCCTGACCCCCTGCACGTCAAGCAGGTGCTCTCCCCCTGAGCTAATCGTCCAATAGAAGAATAATACCATATTTCTATGGCATTATCAAGTGTTTAAACAAAGAAATTAAAGACACCGTAGGTTAAGAATGAAACGATTATTGCTGAGACGATAACACCAAGTCCAATCGATAACATAGCACGTTTAAAATCAAGGTCAATGAGTGCCGCAATCAAGGCTCCTGTCCATGCGCCTGTGCCAGGAAGTGGAATCGCAACAATAATCATCAGTCCCCAAAATTCCATACTCTCAACCTTATCACTACGATCAAGGGCACGTTGCGTAATCTTATCAATAAGATTGGATAAGATATTGTGCTTCTTCATAAACTTAAAGATCTGTTTAATAAATAAAATAATAAAAGGAACAGGGATCGTGTTTCCAATAATTGCCAAAGGCAAGGTTTCAAATAATGGAAGCCCCATAGCATAAGCGGCAGGAATACCACCACGTAATTCAATAACAGGAATCATTGATAAGATTAAGACAATAACTTCAGATGGAAATCCTTTGAAAAAATTAACGATTAAGTCGATCATAAATCCTCCTTGAAAATCAATAAGCATATTATATCATATGAATGTCTTAATTATTAATAAGGTGGTAAGTAGTATTTTTTTTACTCAGTTAGTGTTAGAATGTAAGAAGGTGATAAAGATGGACTATTTTGTATTTAGACTTGAAAGAGGCAGTGATTTAAAGCAAGGAATTATCGATTTTTGTAATGAAAATAAGATAGAATCTGGAGCCATTGTCACAGCAGTGGGCTGTGTCAGTGAAGTGAGTATACGTAAGGCTGATGGTGTAAACCAGTATTTTGAAATTAAAGATTATGAACTTGTTTCACTAACAGGAACGATTTCAAAAGATGGTGTTCATTTACATGTTGCATTATCGGACGTTAACTTGAAAACAATTGGTGGTCATCTTTTAGATGGAACAATTGTAAATACAACGATGGAAATTGTAATTATGAAATTTGATAAATATACATTAACGCGTAGTTTTGATGAGAATACAGGATATAATGAACTAGAGGTTCTAATGAATGAGTGAGTCAAAACTCAAAAAAAAGCGACACCGCAAAGGCAGTCGAAAGGTTAGACGAACACAGCGCTTACTTATGTTACTTGTAAGTATGGTTTTTATTGTACTCATCATACAGGTTCAAGCACACCTTTTAACATCCGATGAAAATACTATTGATTATACATCACTACTTTTTGAATCGCCATTAAAGACAAGTTTGGAAATTGTGAAAATTAGTGATCATGAAGGCGAATCACTGTTCAACAATCAAACGGGAGCCATTGAATACTCAGATATAAAAAACTATATTGAAGAAAATAATGAACGCTATAAGGCGTATCATGCCTTACATGAAACACTTCTAACGGCAGAAGTCGTATGGAGAGTAAATGTTGGCTTAGATATTGAAGATTACAGTCAGGTTGTAAATATTGAAGATCCACAATCATATACGAGTGTGATCAATAAAAACAGACGCTTAAGTTCAGGGTATACGTACGATGACTTAGTGAGTGTTGGAAATAGTGATGTTTATTTACGTGAAGAAGCGGCAATGAACTTTGAAAACTTATTGTCTCAACTTAAAGATGCGGATATAAATATTGAAATTACGAGTGGATACTTAAGTGAAGATGACGTTGCTGAAAACTATGAAGCACTTCAAGCGAGTAATCCAGTTGATGATACAGACTACCGTGTTATAAAGGTTGGTCATGATGAACATCAACTCGGACTCGCACTGGATATTGATACCGCAGATGGAAGTGTCTTCTTAGAAAGTGATCTGCACGTGTGGCTTCGTAATAATGCCCACCGTTTTGGCTTTATATTCCGTTATGATACTTCGGAAGAAGTAAGTCATTATCAAAGTGAATTAAAACACCTTCGATTTGTTGGTGAAGATGTCGCAATCGACATGTATGAAAAAAACATTAAAAATTTGGAAGAGTATTTAGATAAACATGCACAATAAATTAATACAAGAAATTATTCAAAATGTAATTATTAGAATGACATTTAGTAATCCCTTTAAAAAAAGCAATGAATTTAAAAAGATTGTTGTTGATAAATTGGATGATGAATATCGTGTGAGTAAATATACATCAACACAGGTCTTTCATCAAAATTTAAAAGATGATGACATCCATAACTTTTTAGCTGAATGCTTCACAACGTTTAAGCAGTGTGATGGTAAGGTTATAAAAGGAAACTATAATATTAGAGTGAATAAGAAGGGAAATGTATTACGTCGCTTTACGGAGCAGCAAAATACAAATATGCTTCAACATGATCGCAGCAAAAACTATATCTTAGATCATTATGCTGATATGCCAATATTAAAAGAATTAAAAATTGTTTCTCATGACAATCAAATTCGTAATGATATGTTTGATAAGTTTAAACAAATAAACAAGTACGTTGAACTTGTCGATGATCTTATTAAAAAAGATAATCCTAAGAAGTTGAAAATTGTGGACTTTGGATCAGGTAAGTCCTACTTAACATTTGTATTGTACGAGTATCTACACTTTCAAAAAGGTATTGAACTTGAAATGATTGGTATCGACCTTAAAGAACAGGTTATCTTAGACAATCAAGCCTTAGCCAAACGCTTTGGTTATGAACATTTAAGTTTTATCGCAAAAGACATTAATGAGATTAAAATGAATGATGTTGACATGATGATTTCACTGCATGCCTGTGATGTTGCAACGGACTTAGCCCTCAATAAGGCGCTTGAGTGGAAGTGCAAGTACATTATTGCGGTTCCATGTTGTCACAATGAAGTCTATCGTCAAATGAAGTCCGATGTTTTTTCTAAAATGATCGATCACAACATTATTAAAGAGAGATTAAGTTCACTTGTGACAGATACAGTCCGAGTAAATGTCCTTCAATATCGTGGCTATCAAACACAGATTATTGAATATGTTGACAGTGATCACTCACTAAAAAACTTAATGATAAGAGCACGCTTGACACATCATTATGATGAGGCGGCACTTGCGAGTATTCATGAATTAAAAACAACATATCAATTTGAACACACACTCTTACAACTACAAAATATTAAATGAAAAAAAGCTACAACAGTTTGATGTTGTAGCTTTTGATTACTGATCAGCAGGGAATACGATGTTTGTTTGTCGACGTGCCTCAGTTAAGACTTCATGAATATCAATACTCAATTGATGAGCACCTGGATATGCTTCAATGGCTTGATTTTGGTATGCCTTTTCAAAGGCTAATAACTCGTTGACCATCTGTGGTGTATCATAGTCAGCATAGACGACTTCAGCATCTTTTTTATTTTCTTTAACAATGACTTCATTCATAAGACTAATATGATTCATTTGAATAACACCATCCTCACCAGATATTTCTGGCTTTAGCATCTGATTTGAAATCTTTGAGTGGGTTACGATTACATCTTTATCAGCATATTGTAAGAGAATTGTTCCCTTACCATCAACACCTGACTCAAGTTTATAAGCACTTGCGAGTACATGGTCAGGTTTTCCAAAGAGGGCAATCGCAACGCTTGTTGGATAGACACCGATGTCCATCGTTGATCCATTGGATAACTCTGGTTTAAAGGCATTTAGGACTTCACCAGCACGGTATGCATCATAGCGTGAAGAATATTGATTCATGGCGAAGGTAGCATTACGTACTGTTCCAATACGATCTAAGTGTTTACGAACGGCTTGGATTCCATTTGAATACACTGGAATAATCCCTTCCATAAGTAAGGTATTATATTTCTTTGACGCTTTCATCATTTCAAGTACTTCACTAATATTACTTGCAAGAGGTTTTTCACAGAAGACCGCAATTTTATGTTCTAAAAAGAATAAAGCGACATCCTTATGCAAGGCATTCGGTAAGGCAATGTAGACGGCATCTAAGTCATAGTTTAAGAGATCTTCATGCTTATTTGTGAAATTCTCAATGTTATGTTTTAAAGCAAAGGCTTCAGCATTCTCAAGTCGGCGCGTACATGCAACAACGAGTTCAAACTTATGTGTAACATTCGCAGCTTCAACCATAGCATCGCTAACGAAGTTTGTTCCTATAATTCCAATTCTCATAATAATCCTCCATTCATACTTCTAAAGTATACAGTAAATTAAGCATAATATACAGTTATTATGTATAATATTGATGCAGGGGCATTTGCCCTTAAACATCTATTGAAAATTTGTTATAATGTAAAGAAGTGAGGTCATTATGCTAAAGAAATTATTGAGGTTTTTATCAAGTCGATTTGTTTTAATTGGTGCTCTATTAATGCTCCAAGCATATGTACTTGTTATGCTTGTTGGAGGTCTACCACCAATTGTAGAGTTTATTCTCGTTGTTTTAGGACTTTTCATCGTGGTGGAACTGGTAAACTCAAGCAACAACCAATCCATTTCAATTACGTGGATCATTATAATTTTAATCATGCCCGGATTTGGATCCTTACTTTATTTAATGTTTGCGAACCGACAAGTACCTAAGGGCTTAAGAAGCCTTCAGGAACAAGGACACTTTGATCCACTTACGGTACTTCCGCAAGATAAGAAGATGTTAAGAAAACTTGAGCAAACTGATGCACACATTTCAAAACAATTCGATTACATATTACACTCAGGCTCATTTCCTACCTATAAAAATACACAGGTTGATTACTATCCAGTTGGCGAAGATAAGTTCGCATCACTGCTCGTGGAATTAGAAAAGGCAGAAAAATACATCTTCTTAGAATACTTTATTATTCGTGAAGGAATTATGTGGAACAGTATGCTTGATATTCTCATTAAAAAAGTTGCTGAGGGGGTTGATGTTCGTATTATTTATGATGATGCAGGAACGATCAATACACTCCCAAGTGATTATAAAGAAACCTTGGAGAGTTACGGAATTAAAGTTCATGTCTTTAATAAACTACGTCCGATATTGATGGTCAGTATGAACAATCGTGATCATAGAAAAATCCTATCTATTGATGGTAAGGTTGGCTATTTAGGTGGTATTAATTTGGGTGATGAATATGTTAATGTATTGCATCGTTTTGGTCACTGGAAAGATTCTGCCATTAAACTTGAGGGTGAAGCAGTATGGAGTATTACGGTGATGTTTCTTCAGTTTTGGAATGTTTTAAATGGTGTAGATGAAGCATTTGAACCGTACAATCCACACTATACAATAAAAGCTAAAGGATACATTCAACCGTATTCTGACAGTCCTACAGATCGTGAGCAGTTGGGGGAAAACATTCATTTAAATTTTATTATTAATGCAAACGAATATTTATATATTATGACACCGTACTTAATTCCAAGCCATGAGATGAAGCGGATGCTTGTCTTAGCAAGTAAGAGTGGTGTGGATGTTCGAATTATCGTACCCCATACCCCTGATAAATGGTATGTACACAATGTAACGCAATCCAATTATGCAGAGTTTATTGATAATGGGATTCGAATTTATGAATACACGCCAGGATTTATCCATTCAAAAAACTTACTAGCAGATGGTCGAGCAGGTATTGTCGGCTCAACAAACTTGGATTTTAGAAGTTACTACTTAAATTATGAGAGTGGTGCACTCATGTATGAGACAGACGCCATTGATGGAATGGTTGCGGATTTTGAAGAAACGATTGCAGCAAGTATAGAAATAACCCGTGAAGATGTGGATAAGACTTCACCATTTACACGGATATTAAGACAATTTTTAGGTTTATTTAGTACATTATTATAAAAGGAGCAACTATGAAAACAGGATTAGTATTAGAAGGTGGGGGACTCCGTGGTGCCTATACGGCAGGAGCATTAGCCTGGTTTAAAAAAGAAGGAATTAGCTTTGATTACAGTGTTGGGATTTCATCAGGAGCACAACACTTGGTTAACTTTATCGGTGGCGATTTAGAATATATGGAAAAATTAGCAGTTCAAGTTGCGGCCAATGAACTTCATACGGGCTTAAAGCCACTGCTTAAAGAAGGACAACTTGTAGGATACAATCACTTAGTAGATGAGGTTTTAACAAAACAATACCCCGTAAACTTTGAAACATTGCATGCAAGTAATAAACAAGCAGAAATTGGAGTCTATGATTTATCAGCTGGAAAAACAATATGGGTACGTGTTCAAGATTTGGATGAAAACTATCAATATTTAAAAGCAGCATCACTCATTCCGATTGCGGGTCGTAAGGTGAAAATAGACGGAAAATACTTTGCGGACGCTGGTGCTGAACATATGATTCCGATTAAACGTTCAATTGAAGTTGGTGTTGAAACACATATTGTCATTACAACTAAACCACAAAACTATGAACGTTCTGAAACGGGAGCCATGACAAACTTCATGTTAGCACTACTCTATTATCCGTATAAGAAATTTAGAGCACTCGTTAAAGATCGTCGTAATATTTACTACGAACAAAAAAACTTAGTGAATACTCTAGCCAAAGAAGGATTAGCAATAGAACTCTATCCAAGTAAAAGTTTTGATATCGGCCGCTTTGGTGGTGATCGTGATCAATTAAAAGAATTATTTGATACTGGATTTAATGACTGTGAAGCACGACGCGATGAAATCTATGCGTTTTTAAATGTAAAGGAAGATTAGATGCACATTACGATACAGACAATCGATGAAAAAACATATACTGACTATACACAAAAACATGAACAAGCCTCTTTTTGGCAAACTCCTGCAATGGGAAAACGACGCAAACATGATGGATGGACGTATGAGCTCATTGGATTTTATGAGTCAGAACATTTAGTTGGAGCAGCACTCTTATTTAAACGTCATATTCTACTTGGACGCTATGCCTATGAATGCTACAATGGACCAATACTAGAATATGATAATGCAGCGAGTGCGCTTGCTGCACTTAAACAATATCTTATTGAACACAAAGCTCATAGTTTTATTTTTAATCCGAATTTAACGGCTTATGAATTAGATGCCTTAACAAACATAAAACATGAGGTTAATAACTTTAATGATGTCAAAGCAAATATTGAA
>JAAZDN010000071.1 GCA_012512805.1 Erysipelothrix sp.
ATTGCGGTTGGACCAGACTTAAAAATGTATGAATGTGGTATCCCACGAGAAATGGCAATTCAATTATTTAAACCATTTGTTGTGAATGAACTTAAAGTTCAAGGATTAGTCTCCAACGCAAAACAAGCTGAAAAATTTATTGAAAGTGGCGACCCACGTGTTTGGGAAGCTGTCGAAGAAGTCATTAAAGAACATCCTGTTTTATTAAACCGTGCTCCAACCCTTCACCGTCTAGGGATTCAAGCATTTATTCCAAAACTTGTTGATGGACGTGCGATTCGTCTTCATCCGCTTGTTACTCCTGCCTTTAACGCAGACTTTGACGGCGATCAAATGGCTGTCCACGTTCCGTTATCGGAAGAAGCACAAGCAGAAGCAGAAATCTTAATGTTAGGATCGAACAATATCTTAGGACCAAAAGATGGCAAACCAATTGTTACTCCATCACAAGATATGGTGCTTGGTAACTTCTATTTGAATATGGAAGAAACACAAGAAGAGTTCTTTGAGAAAGCTGATCGGATTCTTAAACAAGGTGGACCGCAAGAAGAAAGTGATAAGTGGCGTCTGTTTGGTGAGCGTGAAGGACATGCATTTAGAGATTCTAACGAAGCAATCCTTGCGTATGACAATAAACTAATTCACTTACATACACGTATCTGTGTTCCAGCAAGTGGTATAAAATTCGCAAAATTTGATGAAAATCATTTAAATGATTATGTCGTCACTACCGTAGGAAAACTCATCTTTAACGAAGCATTACCAAAAGATTTTCCTTACATTAACGAAATTAGTCCAGAGAATTTTGTTGAGCTTCCTGAACGATATTTCCTTAAAAAAGGAACAAACCTTAAAGAAGCAGTTAAACAAATGCCATTGTCAAAAGACTTCAAGAAAAAGGATTTAGGGATTCTTGTAAAAGAAATCTTTGATCGTTTTGATGAAAACAAAACATCTCAAACCTCAGCAATCCTAGATAAGATTAAAGACATTGGGTTTGAATACTCAACAATAGCGGGAACTACGGTTTCACTTTCTGATATCAATACAGCACCTAACCGTGAAAAATACGTTGAAGTGGGGAAAGAAAAAGCGACTCAATTAAAGAAATTATTAAGTCGTGGATTATTAACACCTCAGGAATGGGAAACAAAACTGACACAGTTGTGGGATGGTATTAAGACCGAAATTGGTCAAGAGCTCATGAGTAACATGGCTCGAAAAAATCCAATCAACATGATGGCGACATCTGGGGCTCGTGGTAACGTTTCAAACTTTACTCAACTTGGAGGAATTCGTGGTCTGATGGGTAAACCAACTCAGTCAAAAACACGTGGTGATGAATATGTTCCAAGTATTATCGAAGTCCCTATTTACTCTAACTTTAGAGATGGGTTGAACGTTTCTGAATTCTTCTTGTCAACACACGGGGTGCGAAAAGGGTTAACCGATACAGCACTTAAGACAGCAGAATCTGGTTATTTAACTCGTCGTTTAGTTGATGTTGCACAAGATGTTATTGTTGAAGAAGAAGATTGTGGAACAGAACTTGGTAATAAAGTGATGACAATTGTTGATAAGAAATCAGGAGCAATTATTGAACAACTCTATGATAGAATTGTTGGTCGTTATGCACACGGAGATGTCGTTTCACCTACAACTGGTGAAGTAATTGCGGAAGATGGAACCTATATTGATGAACTTCTTGGTCGAAGAATAGTTAATGAAGGTGTTGAAGAGATGGAAATCCGTTCAGTCTTCATGTGCGAAAGTAAATATGGAGTCTGTAAAAAATGTTATGGACGAAATATGGCTACCGGAAAAGTTGTCGAAGTAGGAGAAGCTGTTGGGATCATGGCTGCACAATCCATTGGTGAGCCAGGTACACAATTAACCATGAGAACATTCCATACCGGTGGGGTAGCGGGGTCTGGTTCAGATGACATTACTCAAGGTCTTCCTCGTGTTGAGGAACTCTTTGAAGCTCGTTCCAACTTAAAACATAAAGCTGTTATCGCAAAAATAGATGGTAAAATCACTGCGTTAGAACCAAATGAAAAAGGAATCTTCAGTGTTTATATCACAAACAAAAAAGAAACGATTGAACATCCTTTACCAACCAACTCACCTTTAAGAAACTTTTTGAAGATTGGTTCTATTGTTGAAGCAGGAAGTAAGCTAACAGAAGGACCTATTGATCCGAAAGAGTTGTTAGAAGAAACTAATGATGTTCGAAAAGTACAAACCTATATTCTTAAAGAAGTTAAGAAAGTATATGACTCACAAGGGATAGAAATCTCTGACAAACACATTGAAGTAATGATTCGTCAAATGCTTCGTCGTGTTGTTGTGGTTGATCCTGGTGACACAATGCTAAGTGCTGGAATCCATATTTCATTACCACGCATTAGTGACATTAACGAAGAAATGTTATTATCTGGGAAACAACCAGCTTCTTACCGTTCCGTACTCCTTGGTATATCGAAAGCATCTGTTGAAACGGACTCATTCTTATCAGCAGCATCGTTCCAAGAAACGACAAAGGTATTAACAGAAGCATCTATCAAGGGTAAAATTGATCCATTACTTGGGTTAAAAGAAAATGTTATCGTTGGTAAGATGATTCCAGCAGGTACAGGATCTCTTGTTGAAAGAGAAACAACACTTCTTATTAAAGAAAGAGCACAAGAAAAGAGATTAATTCGTGAAGAACGGAATAAAGAAGAGGAAGTTCTCAATGCTCTTCCTGAAGAAATGACTAGAATTCCTGAATAACTCTAGTAAAAGCACATCCATTCGATGTGCTTTTCATTTAAGAGAATCTTAAGCTAAAAACGGTTTAATATGTAGTACAA
>JAAZDN010000072.1 GCA_012512805.1 Erysipelothrix sp.
TAGAAACATATCAAAATGGAGTGTATCAACACTATTACGATGATCCACAGAATGTTCTCCGATTAAAGTACAATCCGGGAGATTGGAAGTATCAAAACTTTGCGAATGTTGAGTTTTATTACACTGATGTGCTTAAGGAACGCTATAATAGCGTCTTTGAAGAAGATGGACTTTTACTTCATGCATATGCAGAAGCACTTCTACGCTTACTCACACAAACACCAATCTTTAAAGCACTAAGAAAAACTGATGACTTCATCAGTTATATTATCAATCATGATGAAGATGAACTTGAAGCCATTCAATCACGTTTACATATAAATTAAAGAAATCAAGGAGGATTTTATGAAGATATTTGCATTTGATATGGACGGAACACTACTCCAATCCAATATGAGCATTAGCCCAGCAACCTTAAATGTTTTAAACACAATCGTAAACAATAACCACAAACTATTACTCGTCACTGGACGTCACTATGAACTGGTGAAGCCAATTGTTGAAAAATACAATTTAGACTGCGGAAGCATCGTTAATAGTGGTCATCAATACTTTGATGATCAAGGTATTGAACGCCGACGTGTTGCACTCGATCAAAAGACTGTCATCAACACCTTACGCGTACTGCTTGCTCACGACTTTCTTATTACCATTCATACGGACATGGGAAAATACATACTTGAAGATAAAGAAGCTTTCTTTGCTAAACAGTTAGCACTAATCAGTGATGAACACCGCGCACTCTTTGAAGATGAAATGGATTCACCCTTCTTAAATAAGGAATTCTTCTTTAAAGACCTCAAGTCAACAAAATCAATCGATGAATTTTTAGACACGAAGGCACAGGTTTTAAAAATTGATGCCCGTGCTCAGGATAAGGATAAACTAGATGAAACCGTAGTGGCACTAGAAGCCATCTCATCTTTACTTGTCCACGTTACCTATGATGGCTTCATTGAAATCAGTAGTAATGCTTCAAATAAAGGACTCATGTTAAAAGATGTAGTAGATAGCATGAATGTTGAGCACAACAATGTGTACGTCTTTGGAGATAGTCAAAATGATCAAGAAATGTTTGAACACTTTGAAAACAGTATTGCCATGGAAAACGCCCACCCAAACCTAAAAGCACAGGCAAAATGGATTACAAAAACAAACGATGAAGATGGAATCGTCCATGCTTATCATCACCTATTAAATTTCTAATTAAACTATGAATAAACAAAAACTATTAAACACACTACAACTAAAGAATGAATCCATTGTTCTTCGAGCAATACAAGATGCAGATGCCCCCATTTTACTTGCGGGTACAAAAGATCCTGAAATTCGCCGACTCACACATACAACAAACCATTTCACACTGGAGCACATTGAAGCCTTCATTAAAAAAAGTAGATTGGATGAAACACGCTTTGACTTTGCGATCTGTTTAAATGATCATACAATGATTGGTGATGCCGCAATTATGGATATTGATGAGCAACATCATAGTGCACATTTTAGAATTGCACTTACTCATATGAAACATACACATCAAGGCTATGGTAGTAAGGCACTGTCCCTCATCCTTGATTTTGCCTTCAACAGTTTAAAGCTCAATCGATTAGAATTGGAAGTCTTTAGTTTTAATACACATGCACAGAACGCCTATAAGAAAGCCGGTTTTCACATTGATGGCATACTGCGTGAGGCCCTAAAGGTTGAAGATGATTATCATGACATTATCATCATGTCGATACTCGCAAAAGATTACTTCAATCAACATTAACAAAAGCATCACATGATGCTTTTTTAATCTAAAAAATACCTATTCAAAGAATTATACATCTTTAAATAGGTATTTATTTTTATTAATTAGAAACGTTTACTTGTAACATACGTTTTTACAAAGTAATTACTATGAATTGAAGCAACTGATAATTTTGTTCCTGGCATTGAGGCATGAATCATTTGTCCATTACCGATGTATAGTCCAACATGACCACCAGGTTCGCCATTCATTCCTCTAAAGAAGATGAGATCTCCTGGTAATAGATCATTCTTACTAATTGTCTGTCCCATTCGACTTTGAGCTTCAGCACTGTGTGGCAGTGATATTCCAGCATGAGCATAAACCCATAAGGTAAATCCTGAACAGTCAAATCCTACCGCTGGATTACTTGCTCCAAAGATGTATGGAACCTTGCCAACATGTTTCCACGCT
Organism: Erysipelothrix sp.; assembly: GCA_012512805.1. Classification (GTDB taxonomy): domain Bacteria; phylum Bacillota_I; class Bacilli_A; order Erysipelotrichales; family Erysipelotrichaceae; genus JAAZDN01. The sequence goes on from JAAZDN010000072.1 coordinate 2,207, forward strand.
TCATCAATGATCGCCTGTTTATTTCCACTAGAAATCGCAACTCTAGGATATTCCTTTGTTCCAACTAAGGTAATTTCAGCTATCGGATCACTTAAAACAGCTTCTTCTTTTAATGTCTTATCAAAGATCTCTAAATTTGAAACACGTGCTGTATACACAAGTTCTTTAAGACCTGCCTTACCTTTTTGTTTAATCTTACGTTGTCCAACATACAGTGATCCATCACTTACTTTTTCATGTGGATACGCGATTGTTTCTTCTTCAGTAATTTCTACTTGAACATCAACCGTTAGATTCGATGCAGAAGACATTACCGTAGCCTGATCATCTTGTGGTAAGAGTTGTGCTAAGGCTTCCGCTTCACTCAGTATGTCTGTTACACGTACATCCGTCTTTACAATTTCAATTGTCTCAACAAACTTACTGTCTAAAATAACCATATTTTCAAAGTCTGGTACATAGTGAGCCTCAACTTTTGATAAGAGTGCATTGGCTGTTTCATGATCAGAAACATAAACGAGTTCACGCTCATCCACTTTAATTGTATATGCCGGTTTAAAAATTTGAATGGTTTGAAGTGCTTGATCATACAGATCATCCATCAATATCAATTCATCCTTGACATCACGTACAATTTCAACTCGAAGTTCATCTTTATAATAGGCATCTTCACCGTACGTATTTAAAACGTACTCGTCAACTTTTAAAATGACATCATAGGCATCATTACTTGCATCAACATATCCTATATGTTGATCATTTAAAAGCAGTTGGTAGTCATTACCGGCTGCATATATAAATACTGTTGAAAGTCCAAAAGTGATAAGTCCAACAATAATTAAAAGCATCTTTATATTAAATTTACGTATTGTTTGAGCATCTTCCATGTTATCCTCCATAAGATTAAGTTTCCTTAATCATGATTTGTTAGGCTTATATGCTATCCCTGCCTTCTATTTTACCATCAAACGCTCAAAAGTCCAAAAGCTACCACACAAAAAAGTCATAGGACAACATTTTGACACTGAATAAATGATCTCAACATTAGCCATAAAAAAAGACCTTAGTGTACCTAAGATCTCATGACATAAAATTATACGATGATCATACCCGGTTGAACTTCTTCTTTTCCTATAGCCATAATCCCTTGGACGAGACCAATGATTGCAGGGATTCCAGTCCAGCAAAAGAGTACACAGAAAATTCCAGCACCATAGTTGTGAGCATAGAAGAACTGTCCTCCAACCCCACCTACTAAGAATGCCAATAAAATATAAACAAGTTTATTGACCATACGTCCACCGACAACATTCTGATTAATAGTCGTGTACGTATTATTCGTATGACTGCTTCCTCTGGATGGTTGTACGGATAGATTCACAATGTACTCACCCTTATAGTGATACACTTCAACGATATCTTGGACCTTCGGATTAAAGTCTAATGACGATTTGTATACAGTAATCAACTCTTGATTATCCATCGCGATCACAACTTCATCTTGTATTATTTTAATTATTTTAGCCATAATGACCTCCTTCTAGATGTATTTATAACTACTTATTCAAAGTATACCATAATACCCACATTATTTTTTTTAAAACTTAAGAAAAAGTACTGTAATTCATGACATGTGAGCGTTATAATATGATTAAAAATGGGAGGGTATTTATGCCACATCAAACACACTTTAAATTAGAAGACATTCAAAAATTTCTCATTCACCACTTTGGACTGAACACACTTGATACCTACGGATCACAAAAAGACGGAATCATGAACTATCTAAACAAGGTTCGTGCCATTCAATATGATCCGATTAATATTGTAGCACCCGCTGCAGATTTGCTTTTAGCAGCACGCTTTTCAAACTACTCTAAGGATCAATTAAAGCAATTACTGTATGAAGATAATCTTCTACATGAAGGATGGCCATACTTTGAGCCCATACGTCAAAAACGCGCACATCAACATACGTTTGAATTAAAATATCGTAACACTGAAGAAACATTAGAACACCTTGACTTTGCCTATAATCATGTACTAGAGCATCCGAACACATCTGGCAGTAGTATCATTATTTCCCGGGAAAAGAAAGGCTCATGGGGCAGTAAGAACCTCTTTAACAGTGCCCTCACCCATCTCTTTTATAGAGGGGATATTGGGATAAGTGGACGTGAAGGCAATCAAAAACTATACCGCGATATTAGAACGATGATACCCGAGTCCATCTTGAAGAAAAAGCCACTATCAGAAAGTGACTTCTATACCTGGTATATACTACGGCGCTTAGACTCCCTTGGTATCTATTGGACAAAACAAGGTGCGGGTTGGCTAAGTTTCTACCTCTACAAGAATAAAGAATTAAAAGCCGCAATGAAACAACTTGTTGCAGACAAACAAGTCATTGAAATTAGCGTTGAGAGTTTAAAAGAAAAACTATATTTAACACCAAGTATCTACGAAAGCATACTCCAA
>JAAZDN010000073.1 GCA_012512805.1 Erysipelothrix sp.
AACCGATACAATCTCATCACCGCTGCTTCCACCACGTAGATCAGGGACGCCTTTTTCTCGTATGCGTAAGCGTGCTCCATCTTGGGTTCCAGCTGGTATTTTTAAGGCAACATCACCATGAACAGTTGGAACATCAATCGTAACTCCTAAGGTTGCATCAACGGCACTGATTGGAATTTCAAGCATAATGTTTTTTCCATCACGACGGAAATACTTGTGATTTGAGACGAGAATTTCTAAGAAGAGGTCTCCATTTGGACCACCTCGTAGTCCACGTTCACCTTTTTTATTGACACGAAGTTGTTGGCCCGTGTTGATTCCTGCTGGAATTTTTACATCGACCTTAACACGTTTTGTTTCATAGCCTTCACCATGACATTTCGTACATTTAACTTTAATTTCTTCACCACTACCATGACATGTTGGACATACACTTTGGTTTTGAATGACACCAAATGGTGTTTGTTGTTGCGTTAAAACAGCACCTTGTCCATTACATGTTGAACACGTAACGACATCAGATGGTGATTTTGCACCTGTACCATGACACTTTGAACATTGCTCATCAACAGTTAAGGTAATGCTTTCTGTTTTACCAAAGATAGCGTCTAAAAAATCAACTTTCATGCGCATAAAGCGATCTTGTCCACGCATTGGTCCTGTTTGTGGTCGACGTTGGTTGAAACCACCAAAACCGGATCCACCAAAGCCGCCTCCGCCGCCAAAGAATGATCCAAAAATGTCTTCAAAGCCACCAAAGTCACCACCGCCAAAGCTTGCGCCATCCATTCCACTATGACCATATTGATCATAGGTTGCACGTTTGCTATCATCACTGAGTACTTCATATGCTTGTTGAACTTCTTTAAATTTTTCTTCTGCATCCGCAGCCTTATTCATATCTGGGTGGTATTTTTTTGCGAGTTTACGATATGCGCGTTTGATTTCATCAGCACTCGCACCTTTCGCTATACCTAAGACCTCATAATAGTCTCTTTTATTATCTGCCATACAACATCTCCTTTAAACATACAACACAAACTCTCAATGAGAGTTTGTGTTAATTTTTTTATTTTTCTTCGAAGTCTGCGTCAACGATTTCTGCATCTTCAACATCAGTACTTGTGTTTTCTGCTTCTGCATTTTCAGCTGCTTGAGCATACATTGCTTCACTCATTGCTTGTGCTGCTGTTTCAAGAGCAGATAGTTTTTCTTCTAACTCATCATAGTTTTCATCATCTAATGCTGTTTGCAATTCATCTCTTAATTTCTTAACTTCTTCTTTTTCTTCATCAGAGACTTTTGCTTCTTCATTGTTTAATGTTTCATCAATTTGGTTGATGAATTGTTCAGCCTTATGTTTTAATTCAACCTCAGCCTTACGTTTATCATCTGCCTCTTTGTTTTCTTCAGCATCACGAACCATTTGTTCGATTTCTTCATCAGTTAATCCACTAGAGTTTGAAATGGTGATGGATTGTTTCTTGTTTGTTCCCTTATCTGTTGCGGAAACATGAACAATACCGTTAACGTCGATATCGAAGGTTACTTCAATTTGTGGCATACCACGACGTGCTGGTGCAATACCATCAAGTTTAAAGTTACCTAATGTTTTGTTATCGCCAGCCATTGGACGTTCACCTTGTAGAACATGAATATCTACGGCAGGTTGGTTGTCTTCTGCTGTTGAGAATACTTGTGATTTTGAAGTAGGGATTGTTGTATTACGATCAATTAATTTCGTCATTACGCCACCCATTGTTTCAATACCGAGTGATAATGGTGTAACGTCTAGTAGTAATACATCCTTAACATCACCAGAAATAACACCAGCTTGAATTGCTGCACCCATTTCAACTACTTCATCAGGGTTAACACTATGGTTTGGCTCTTTTCCTAATTCTTGTGTTACTGCATCACGTACTGCTGGAATACGTGTTGATCCACCAACAAGTAAGACTTCATGAATATCATTTTTTGTTAAGCCTGAATCCTTAAGTGCTTGTTTAACAGGTCCTAAAGTACGATCAACAAGTGATTTTGTCATCTTATCAAAGTTTGCACGTGTTAATGTTGTTTCAAAGTTAATTGGTCCATTTTCATTAACAGAAATGTATGGAAGTAAGATGTCTGTTTTCACAGCACTTGATAATTCTTTTTTCGCTTGTTCAGCAGCTTCGCTTAAGCGTTGCATTGCCATGTAGTCAGATTTTAGATCAACACCATGTACTGACTTGATTTCTCCAAGTAAGTATTCAACGATCTTATTATCAAAGTCGTCTCCACCAAGTGAGTTATCACCTGCTGTCGCGAGGACTTCAAAGGTACCGTCTGCTAAGTCTAAGATTGAAACGTCGAATGTCCCTCCACCTAAGTCAAAGACTAATACTTTTTGTTCAATGTCTGTTTTATCAAGTCCAAAGGCAAGTGCTGCAGCAGTTGGTTCGTTAATAATACGTTCAACTTCTAAGCCCGCAATAACACCCGCGTCTTTTGTTGCTTGACGTTGTGAGTCATTGAAGTATGCAGGAACGGTAATAACAGCCTTGCTTACTTTTTCACCTAAGTATTCTTCAGCATAGTTTTTCAAGTATTGAAGAATCATTGCTGAAACTTCTTCAGATGAGAAGTCTTTTCCTTCAAGATTTAATTTTTTGTTTGTACCGATTAAACGTTTTACAGAAGATGCTGTATTCTTGTTTGTAATAACTTGACGCTTAGCAGCATCCCCAACAATACGTTCTCCTTCTTTAAACGCGACAACTGATGGTGTTGTACGGTGTCCTTCAGGGTTAGTAATAACCCGTGGTTCATTTCCTTCCATTACTGCAACTGCAGAGTTGGTAGTACCTAAGTCAATTCCGATAATTTTACTCATATAAATTTCTCCTTCTTTTTTATTGTGAAACCTTAACCATGCTTGCTCTTAAGACACGGTCTTTTAACATGTAACCTTTTTGTAATACTTCTAGAACAGTGTCTGCTTCAACATCAGTATCTGTTTCTAACATAACCGCATGGTGAATGTTTGGATCAAATTTTTCATTGAGTGCCTTAATTTCTGTGACACCTTCTTGTTCTAAACTGTTTTTTAATTGGCGATAAATCATTTCAATTGCTTCACGCATTTGATTTTGATCTTCGTCTTCTGCTAAGACTTTTTCCATGTTATCAATCGCCGGTAATAAACTTAACATGAAACTTTGATTTTTATATTTATCTCTTTGATTAAAATCATTCGTTAAACGGCGTTTTGTATTTTCTAAATCAGCATGTGACTTTAAAAAATTATTTTTTTCAACTTCAAGTTCTTTCTCTAATCGTTCAACATCTAATTTTAAGAGTTCTACTTCTGATAGTTCAACTTCAACCTCTTCAATTTCAATTGTATCTGTTTGTTCTACCTCTTCAACATTCTCTGTTGGAATTTCTTCTTTACTCATCTTCTCCTCCTTCAATTTGTCCTTCAATGTATAGTGTTTCTAAACTATCATTTAATACTTCAAGTAGAGCCACTACTTTTTCATAATCCATTCTTGAGGGACCAATCAACATCATCTTCGCACTTTGTGAATCTGAAATGCGTAGGTTTGTCGATACAACCGCAATATCATCAATCCATGCGAGTTGTGACTTCTCTGATGTTTCTAAGAATACGTCAGCCTCACCTTCTGAAATTTCTTGCCAAATTTGACGGTTACTTAGCATACTCATGAGCTCACGAATACGACTAAGATTCATAAAATCAGGCTGGTTATACATATGTTCTTCTCCACTTGAATACATCTTTTCATTGCTAAATTGGGCAAAGGCATGTAAGAAGGCATTAAATATAATTTCATGTCTTACAACAGCTTCTTCCAAGATTGGCCTGAGTGCTTCAAGTTTTTCTGAAATCATCGTTACCGGTGTTCCTGTTAGACGATCATTTAAGATTTCAGTTGTTGCACTAATGTCATTGAGTGAGACCGTATCCGAAAATTGGAAGACCTTATTTTCTGTATGTCCACTGTCTGTTACAAAGACAGCAACAGCACTACGATCATCAATTAAAAAGAGCTTAATATGCATTAACCGCTGTTCATCAGCGTTAGGACCCAAGACGATCGATGTTAAGTTTGTCATCTGTGATATGACATCACTGGCACTCTTAATCGCTTCCTCAGCACTAACATATGAATTGTCGACGAGTGTTTTTAATGCCACTTGATAACTACTTGTATCCATCTTTTCCATAAGGAATTCAACGTAATAACTGTAACCATTAACCGATGGAACCCGTCCACTTGATGTGTGAGTCTTTTCAATTAATCCGAGTTTTTCCAACTCAGCCATTTCATTACGAATTGTGGCAGAAGAGCGTTTAATATCATACTTATCAATCAGCATCTTTGATGATACTGGTTCCGCAGTTGAAACAAACTCATCAACAATATGTTTAAGAATTTGACTTTGACGTTCTGTAAGCATACATTCACCCTTCCTTGCTAGCACTCATCTAGGCTAACTGCTAATATTATACACCAAGCGCTTAGCACTGTCAACAAATGAGTGCCAATTTTTACACTTTTAGTATCGTAATGCTCCTTCATTATGTAGTGTACATATTCATTGAATATGAAAAAACTGCCCATATGCAGGCAGTCAATAATATTGGTTATTCTATTTATTAGATTGGTACTTTAATATTACGTTTTCAATAATACTCTCTGGTATGAACTTTGAAATGTCTCCATCATGCTCCGCAATAGAACGTACAATTGATGAAGATAAATAAGAGTGTTCAGGTCGAGCTAGAAAGAAGACTGTTTCAATATTTTCACCAATGACCATGTTTGCTGAGGCAATTTGGAGTTCGTACTCATAGTCCATGATTGCACGAATTCCTCTTACTAAGAAGTTTGCTTTATGATCTTTCGCAAGATCAACGGTTAAACCATCTCCAACCATAATCTTTACATTGTCTAAGTCTTTACATATTTCTATTAACATCTCAACTCTTTCTTCTGTACTAAAGAATGAATGTTTTTCTGAGTTTTTCATAATGGCCACAATTAATTCATCAAAGACATTGGCTGCACGTTTGATAATATCAAGATGTCCAATTGTTGGTGGATCAAAGGTCCCCGCATATACTGCTATTTTCATTTAATCTTCCTTTCGTAAGTAATAGAGTGCACTTGTTTTATAGTGCTTATGTTTAAACAGTTTAAGATTTACTGCTGTATTTTCAAAATTAAGTGCAACTGCTTCTTCAATGATGAGTATGCCATGATCACTCAATAAATCATTCTCTTCAATAAGTCCAATCATTTCATTAATATCAAAGGATTGATACGGTGGATCAAGAAAGATCACATCAAACTGTTCACCTTTTAAAACGTTTAGACATTGTTTATAATCTAAGGTATATACTCTTGTTTTTTCTTTTACATTTAGTGAATCAATATTCTCTTTAATAATTTTAATCGCTTGCTTGTTTTTATCATTCATTACAGCCGTTTTAAAGCCACGTGAGAGGGCCTCTAGTCCAACGGCTCCACTACCACTAAAGAGATCTAAGATACTGTATAAATTCTTTTCAAAGGCAATACTATCAAAGAGTGATCCTCGAATCTTATCTGATGTTGGGCGTGTTTGATCACCAGCCAATGTTTTGAGTTGGCGTGATCTAAAATCTCCACTAACGATGCGCATTTTTATTCTCCAATCGATATTTACTGATGATAGCTTGAGCAGTTCCTATTGCAAGTAGAATTGACATCATACTTGATCCACCTGCTGATATGAGTAAGAGTGGGACCCCTGTTAAAGGAATGGAACCACTAACGCCACCAACATTTAAGGCTAAGTGAATAAAGAGATACATTGTTGTTCCGATTAAAATCATCTTATCTTTTTCACTTTTTACATGTAGGGCATAATATACAAGACGATATAATAAGAAGGCATAGATGAGCATTAAAATACTCACACCAATCAAGCCTAATTCTTCTGCAATTAGCGGTAAAATATAGTCCGTACGAGTTTCTGGTAAATAACCATATTTTTGAATGGATTGTCCCAAGCCTTGACCTCGCCATCCTCCCCGTGAGAAGGCAATTAAACTTCCTGATAATTGATATCCACTACCAAGTATACTTTTAAATGGATTCATGTAGTCATGAAAACGTTGAAGCTGATACGGTTGAATAAAGGGAATCTTTTCAAGTGTTGACATACCAAAGTCTGAGAGTAAAAAGATACTCATACCCACTGCAAAGACCACAGTGACCATCGCCACATATTGGAGTCGTCGTAATCGCGGATGACTCGGTATTAGGGCAACAATAAAGGCAATTAACATTAACACAAGTGCACTCCCAAAGTCTTTTTGTAAAAAGATAATGACAAATACTTGAGCCATTAAGATGAAGACAATCGGTTCAATCATCATCCATGTTGTTCGTCTAGAATTTCTAGAAATATCTCCGAGGAAGTATGCAACAAGTAAGATCATTCCTACTTTCGCAAATTCAGAGGGTTGCAGTGTAAAGGCAACGGATCCCGCCTTTAGTCGAATCCAGGCCTTAGCACCATTTACTTCTGGGAAAAAGAGCGTTGAAATAAGAAAGAAGATCATCATTATACTTACTGGCATAATTATTTTTTTAATCAAGTTTTCATCATATAACTTACTGGCAAAGACCATCATCATATAGCCGATGAGAAAGAATACAAGTTGTTTAATCGATTCAAAGATCAGCGATTTAATGTGAATTTCTGTATCTGACATGCTTGCGGAGACAGCCATAACAATACCAAAAAGGGCCAGTAATATTACGATCGTATGGATGATCATATCACTGCCTTTCTTTATTCTAAATATATTTAAAAATCGTTTCATATACTGCTCCTCTAACATCGATGCTTCGATACTTCTATTATAACGTATTTCAAGATGATAACATATTTTTTAAACCAGTGCCTTTCAAAATGAAGAAATAAAAAAAGCTGTAAACTTAATTACAGCAATTTCTTATAATTTTTAAGGTCTTACTTTGATCCTAAAGCCGCCATTGTAATGTAGTTAAATGGTTGGTTAAAGTGTGGTAAGAAGAAGAGATCTAATAAGGCAAGTTCATCAATTGTTACTTGTTTCGCTATTGCAAGTGAGAACATATGAATTCCCATAGAAATATCATATTTAGAAGCCATTTGTGCCCCTAAGACAATTCTTGTATCTTGATCATAAACGATTCTGATGAGTACTTCTTCATTATCGTTTTCCATAAATCCTGGTTTTTGTAAGTCTTTATGGTCTGTTGCAACAGCATTGTATCCATTTTTTAGAGCTTTCGCTAAGGTCATTCCTGTTGAAACCATGTTTAGATCAAAGATACTGATTCCGTTTGATCCTTGAACACCAGCACCTTCAAGTGATGTACCTGCTGCATTGTGTCCTCCAACAATTCCTGAACGAACTGCGTTTGATGCTAGTGCAATGTAGTTTACATCTTGAATTGAATTATCAAAAACCGTTGCACAGTCTCCAATTGCAAAGACATCTTTAATACTTGTTTCTTGGTTTTTGTTTACAAGGTAGGCATTGTTGACGAAACGTTCAATCTTATCGCCACCTAGTGCTGCGTTTGGTCTAAATCCAATAGCTAAGATAACCATATCTGTTGCATAAGTATTTTTATCTGTTTTAATTCCCGTAACCTTATCATCACCTAAGATGGCTTCTACTGTTTCAGTAAAGGCAAGTTCAATACCATTGTCTTTTAAGTTAGTACGCATTAAATCAGTGAATTCAGTGTCGTAGTATGTTGATAAGCATGTATCTGAAACATCGATTAAACGTACTTCTTTTCCTAAGCGTTTGAAGGCTTCAGCAAGTTCAACACCAATGTATCCTGCTCCAACAACAGTCACGTTATTAATTGTTTTATCTTCCATGTTATCAATAACATCTTGGGCGTTTTGGAAGAGTTTTACGAATTGAACGTTTTCAAGTTCTACCCCTTCAATACGTGGTACGATCGGTTGTGATCCTGTTGCTAAGATTAATTTATCGTATGCTTCTTCAACTTTGTTTCCTGCTTTATCAACACCATATACAACTTTTTTATCAAAGTCGATGTCTTCAACTAAGGTTTCAATATGAATTAAAGCACCCTTTTCTTCTAACATTTCTTTACTTGCATAGAATAATCCTTCACTACCGGCAATTTGTTTACCAATCCATAGTGCCATTCCGCATCCTAAAAACGAAATGTTTGAGTTTCCATCAAATGCAACTACTTCTTTATCTGAGTAGTTATCTAAAATCGTATTCAAAGCAGCTGTTCCAGCATGGTTTGTTCCGACTACAACAATTCTTTCCATAATTTCTCCTTTTAGTGACATAAACGTGTCACTTATAATGCTTTTTTTAAAGTGTCAACATCAAAAAGTAATCTTAATCGTAAAAAATGGTTAACTTTGATATAATTAATAGGAAGATTTATAATATTAACGAGGTAATAACATGAGTAAAAAATATATTGATGTCATTTTAGATGATGACCCACTTTTACGAGCGGAAAATGCGCTCGTGAGTATTCCATTAAGTGCTGAGGATCAACAGCTTGTTGATTCGATGCTAGAATATGTAACAGATTCAATCATTGAAGAAAAACAATTAGAATATAACTTAAAACCTGCCGTAGGTATGGCCGCACCACAGGTTGGTGTGAATAAGCAGATCTTTGTCGTTAGACTTGAAGAATATGAAGATGATGATATAATAGTAGAACAGTATGCACTTGTAAACCCGAAAATAATTAGCCACTCTGAACAAATGAGTTTCATTAAAAGTGGTGAAGGCTGTCTTTCCGTTGAGGATGAATACGAAGGCTATGTCTATCGACATGCCCGTGTGACAATTCAAGCATATGATGCGCTAAGTAAAAAAGATGTTACATTAAGAGCGCGCGGTTTTTTAGCTGTAGCAATGCAGCATGAATATGATCACCTGAATGGTATCCTCTTTTATGATCGAATTGATAAAAATGAGCCGTTTAAAGTTATTGAAGGTGCAATTGAAATTTAAGGAGAAGTTATGTCAAAACTACAAAAAATAAACAATCCAACAACCGACTACATTCCAGAAAGTGATACACTCGTATACGCTCTTGGAGGTTTAGGTGAAGTTGGTAAGAACATGTATTGTATCGAACAAAATGGCGAAATCATTATTATTGATGCCGGCGTTATGTTCCCTGAAGAAAATCTATTAGGAATTAACTATGTTATCCCTGATTATGACTACTTAGTCAAAAATAAAGAACGTGTAAAAGCACTAATCATTACCCACGGTCATGAGGACCATATTGGAGGTATTCCATTCTTACTTAAGGCAATGGATATTCCAAAGATCTATGCTCCAAAATTCGCAACCTTCTTAATCAGAAGAAAACTTGAAGAACATAAACTTGCGAAAAAAGTAAAAATTGAAGAAATTGATGGTAACTCTAAGGTTGAAACAAAGCACTTTATTGTTGGATTCTTTAGTGTTATCCACTCTATCCCAGATGCATATGGTGTCTACATTACTACAAGTAATGGTACGATCATTTCAACAGGTGACTTCAAATTTGACCTTACACCATACGCAGGAAATATTGACTATCAAAAGATGGCCTTTATTGGATCTACTGGCGTAACACTTGCCCTATCAGATTCAACAAACTCAGAAGTTGAAGGCTTTAGTTTAAGTGAGAAAAAAGTTGGTCAACAAATTAATGAAATTATGAAAAATGCTAAAGGACGTTTAATCATCGCTTCCTTCGCATCAAACGTATATCGTGTTGCACAAATTCTTGATGCAGCTGTTGCGAATGGTAAGAAAGTAGCTGTCTTTGGACGTTCCATGGAAAACGTTGTCGATGTTGGTCAACAACTTGGACACATTACGATTCCAAAATCATCATTTGTAAAAGCGAATGAGTTAAAGAAAATCCCAGCAAATGAACTGTGTATTGTTTGTACAGGATCACAAGGTGAGCCAATGGCTGCCTTATCACGTATCGCAAATGGTACCCACCGTCACATTAAGATCTTCCCAGGTGATACCGTCGCCTTCTCATCAAGTCCAATTCCTGGAAATGGTAAGAGCGTCAATAAAATTGTGAACAGTCTTACACGCGCTGGAGCAAACGTCCTTACAAAATCAGTATTATCAAATCTACATACAACAGGACATGCTTCAAGTGAAGAACAAAAACTATTCTTACAACTGATCAAACCAGAATACTTTATGCCAATGCACGGTGAAAACAAGATGTTAAAAATTCATGCGAAAACTGCAATTGAAGTTGGAATCAAACCTGATAACATCTTCATCAACAACAATGGTGATCCATTAATTCTTCGTGATCGTAAAGTATATCGTAGTACACACAAGATTCATGCCGATGATATTTATGTCGATGGATCAGATGCTTCAGGCTTATCAACAGCTGTCTTAAAAGATCGTCATCTCTTATCAGACAACGGACTTGTATCCGTCATCGTTTCAATTGATTCACGATCAAACAAGATACTCTGTCGACCAAACATTCTTAGCCGTGGATTTGTCTTTGTTAAAGAAAGTACACAAATGTTAAAAGAAGCTGAAATGCTCGTCTACACTGCCCTTAAAAAAGAACTTGCAGGAAAGACAACGTTCAGTTCTATTAAAAACACAGTTAAAAATACATTAGAACCTTACTTCCTAGAAAAAACGGAAAGAAATCCAATTATTATTCCAGTTATTCTTAATAAGGTTATTGAACCAAAAACAAATTCTAAATAGTCAAAAAGCCAATCGCGAGATTGGCTTTTGTTTACTGTAATGATTTTGGTTTACTAAAGATTTCACTCAAGATAAAGGCCTTAACGACATTATCATCAATATCCGCCATCACCTTATCCACAATCGATGGATCGTTTTCTGGTTTAATCTCGACAGTTTCTTCAACTTTTGGATATTCAACCTCATAGGGTACTTGATAGCCATCATAGTTTTTAATTTCAGTGAGCTGTTGTTTTAGAATACGTTGATCACGTGTAGGCATTGCTTCCATATGTTCCATATTCTCATGTTCATGATTACGATTAGCATAGGGATCATTGATCTCATCCAAATATTCTTGCTTCGCTTCAAGTACATACTCTTTGCGCTCATCATCAAGATTTAACTCATTGATCTTTTCTTGAATAATTTCCTTAAAACTCTTTGGTTGCATCTGACTTTTGCGTTGTTTGTCTTTCTCAGCTTTTACAGATCCATAAATAGAAAATAAAACTGAGATAATGATATAAACGAAGATTATATTCATTATTTAAACTTACTTATTCGTTTTTCCGGCGTTAGAAATTGCGTCACGCATATCGGTATCCGCAGTCAGATTTTTCATATTGTAATAGTCCATAACACCAAGCTTTCCATCACGAAGTGCACTTGCGAGTGCAAGAGGTACTTCAGCTTCAGCTTCAACTACTTTTGCCTTCATCGCTTGAACATCCGCAATCATTTCTTGTTCTTTAGCTACAGCCATTGCACGACGTTCTTCTGCTTTTGCTTCCGCAATACGCTTGTCAGCATCCGCTTGATCCATTTGAAGTTTCGCACCAATATTACGTCCGATATCAACATCCGCAATATCAATGGATAAGATTTCAAATGCAGTACCAATGTCTAACCCTTTAGATAAGACTGTTTCTGAAATACTATCTGGATTTTCTAAGACATTCTTATGTGATTGTGAACTACCAACCGTAGTAACGATCCCTTCACCAACACGAGCAATGATAGTTTCCTCACCCGCACCACCAACTAATCGTTCAATATTTGCACGAACGGTAACACGAGCCTTCGCCATCACTTCAATACCATCTTTAGATACGGCAGAAATAACAGGTGTTTCAATAACCTTCGGATTAACAGAAACTTGAACAGCCTCTAAGACATTGCGTCCCGCAAGATCAATCGCTGCAGCAGAATCAAAGTCTAATGGGATATCTGCACGTTGTGCCGCAATTAAAGCATCCACCAGAGTATTAATGTTACCACCTGCTAAGTAGTGAGACTCTAACTCATCAATATCAATAATTAAACCAGCCTTAGTAGCCTTAATCATCGGATTAACGATACGAGATGGTGCTACACGACGTAGTCGCATCCCAATTAAGGTCGACATTTTAATCTTAACACCAGAGAAGAATGCAGTAACCCACAGCCCTACTGGAATAAACGTAAAGAATAATGAAATCAAGACAATAACCACAAAAATAATGATCATTGGTAAAAACATACTAACAAATTCATACGGCATAATATGACCTCCTTAGGGGAATTATAGCACAATCCCCATTTAATATATAATTTATTAAGTATAAGACCTATCAAAAATTACAATGTAAGTTGAAATAAAGATTTATCGAAACTGCCGTTACGGGCTAACATGCAAGTGCATGTTTTTTTAATACTTGAATTTATTACAACACTTCAATTTTAAAAAATCAAGCTAGCGCCCTGACCATGAGGCCGGGGATC
>JAAZDN010000074.1 GCA_012512805.1 Erysipelothrix sp.
GAGGCAAAAGACATGCTGGGGAGAACCCCAGGTCGTGTTTTAGCAATTCGTCCTTTAAAAGATGGTGTTATTGCAGATTTTGAAGTTACGGAAATGATGCTTCAACATTTCGTCAGAAAGTTAAACTTAAAAGGTTTCTTTTCACGTCCAACAATTCTAATTTGCTGCCCTTCAAACATTACATCAGTTGAAAGAAAAGCAATCAGTGATGCTGCATACCGTGCAGGTGCTAAACGAGTATACATCGAAGAAGAACCAAAAGTTGCTGCAGTTGGTGCAAACTTAGACATCTCAAAACCTACAGGATCCATGGTTTTAGACATTGGTGGGGGAACAACAGACGTTGCGATTCTATCTTTAGGCGAAATTGTTACAAGTACTTCATTAAAAGTAGCAGGA
Organism: Erysipelothrix sp.; assembly: GCA_012512805.1. Taxonomy (GTDB): domain Bacteria; phylum Bacillota_I; class Bacilli_A; order Erysipelotrichales; family Erysipelotrichaceae; genus JAAZDN01. Next base: position 400 of record JAAZDN010000074.1, read on the forward strand.
GATAAATTGGACCAAGATTTAATTAAATTTGTTAAAGATCATTATAAATTACTTATCGGAGATCGTACGGCTGAAGTTATTAAAACTAACATTGGTACAGCTTGGCTCGATGGTGTTCACGAATTAGAACAACAAACAATCGCTGTAAGCGGACGAGATTTAATTACAGGTTTACCAAACACTGTCACACTTAAAGCTGATGAAACAGCAGGCGCAATGGCAGAAAGCTTGCAAGATATTGTGAGAGCATGCCGTACAGTTTTGGAACAAACACCTCCTGAGTTGTCAGCAGATATCGAGACACGAGGAATTGTTCTTACAGGTGGTGGAGCCTTGCTTCACGGACTTGATAAATTAATTTCTCATGAACTAAACATTCCAGTGTATGTAGCGGAAAACGCATTATCATGTGTTGCTGAAGGTACAGGAATCATGTTGGAGAACTTAGATTTAGTTGGATGAAGTAATCGATTTGTAACTTTTAATAAGCGGAACATTTAAGGCATGAAGCCTGAATGGCTCCGCTTTTTTTTAATAAGTGCCATTTTAGTTTGAATAATTATAATTTAATAGAAAATATAAATTTAGGATTATTCAATTGTGTTTCGTATCTAAGAACAAAGGGGGGTATTTATGGCGTATAAAATATCAGAAACTTGGCTGATGAATTACCAGGAAGAAAATTTAAAGAAGCAAGTTGGTTTGTTTCTTGAGGATTATCGCTCTTATTTATCGGAACTGCCGGGATTTAGGCAAAGACAAGAATGTATTAGTAAAATGAATCATTTCAAACGAGCAGACTATTGGTCTTGTCAAGACATGGAGATGGATGTTCGTGTTGGGGATATATGCTATACAGATTTTGGCATTGGTTACATCAATGAGTGTTCTTATCAGCATTTCGGTTTGATTACCAGTGTGATTAACCATAAGGCTTACATTATACCCATGACTTCCAATCATCGAACTGTAAGGCAGGCAAAAAAAGGGACCAAAGATCATCTTTTTTACATTGGCCAGCCAGCTGGCTTGAATCGGGAAACCTGTGCATTTATTAACGACGGCCGTTTTATTAATACGGCAAGAATTATATCTGTTAATGCCCACATTGATTCATCCTCAGAAACATTTTCGAAGCTCATCGATGTTGTGATTGCTTGCTTCTATGATAAAATGTAAGTGGTGATTTTATGAGTACAAGCGCAATTTGGATTGTAGCAGTATCAGGA
>JAAZDN010000075.1 GCA_012512805.1 Erysipelothrix sp.
AGTAATATGTGTAACATTTTCATTTTTATTTGCTGCAGCAAGTTGTTCATAGTTATAAACAGTTGCAGTTTTTAAGAATAGATATGTTTGAGTACCATCTTTTACATCTTCTTTTACTACAAATTGAACATTGTTATTTCCTTTTACAACGGTATCCCATTTTCCAGCATTTTCTACCCAAATAGTAGGTGCATTTTCATGTTCAGTTGAATTTACTAAGGTACCTTCAATAGTTAAATTAAGGTAATCGGATGGATTTTTACCATGTGATACTTCAATTCCACCAAATTCATTGCCTGATACATCAACAACACCTTTTAAAGTTACTTCTGATGAATTGACAAGCAGTCCAGCATCTCCACCGGTTAATTTAATATCTTTTAAGACAACATCTTTAGTTTTGAATGCTTGAATAATATAATCGCTTTCCCATCCAACTGTATGTGGTGCTGAGAGTGTATGTCCAGCTCCATCAATTGTAAGGGGGCGAGTAATAAGTAGGACATATCTTTCTTTGCTGTTTACTGTTGCTTTTTCAAGTTCAATATCTTTAGCCAAGGTAATATGTGTAACAGTATCATTATCTACAGCTGCCTTTAGTTCAGCGTAGTTTGAAACTGTCTCTGCAGATCCTTCAGCATTTACCTGTACCGATGGTAGTGAGGTAAGTGCTAAAGCAAGGGCAAGTAAAAAAGTAATTCTAAGTTTTTTAATCATAAAATCCTCCTCCAGACTCATGGTCGTCTTTAAAACACCATAAATAAATATATATTTCAAATCAATTTTATGTAAAGTTTATTTTGTGGAAACGATGAGTGTAGTTTTAGCGGAAGTGCTTACAATTTGGTTATTATACGTTGTTTATATTAGTCTCAAAGTTCATGTGAATATAAAAAACGCCATCAATGTGATGGCGCTAAGTGTTTTCAAGTTATAGATTATTATCGATTTTTACCTTGTGCTCTTTTTTCTTCGACGAGTTGATTTTTTAAATCAAATAATTCTTGTGATAGGTCAACGTAGTATTTATGTGGTTTACGTAAACGGGTGACTTCGTCCCATAGTGTTTCCATTTGTTCTTTATGATACTTGCGAACATCATCGAGTGATGGAATCTCATATACTAATTTTCCGTTTGTAAAGATGGGTACTTGTAGTTCTTCAATGGTGTAATTTTGAAGAAGTTTACGTTTCCAAGGTTCAGTTGGACTGAAGATTTCATATTCGTGTGGATCAATCGTTTCATTGTGTAGGGCGATTAAATCTGCCATTGCCTTATGTGTATTTTTATCATAGAAACGATAGAGTCGTTTAAATCCTGGGTTAGTTACTTTCTCAATGGTTTCACTAAGCTTAATCGTTGGGATGACATTATTATTTTTATCCATTAGTGCTACAACTTTATAGACACCGCCCATAACGGGATGGGATTTAGATGTAATTAAGCGTTCACCAACACCAAAGGTATCAATTGGTGCTTCTTGAAGGAGTAAATCAGTAATGGTATGCTCATCTAAAGAGTTACTCACTACGATTTGAGTATCGTGCATACCAGCAGCATCAAGTTGTTTTCTCGCTTGTTTTGAGAGGTAGGCTAAGTCTCCACTGTCTAAACGAATTGCTTTTAGTTTATAACCATGTGGAATTAAATAATCTTGGGCTACTTTGATGGCATTGGGTACACCTGATTTTAAGGTATTGTACGTATCAACTAAAAAGACACTATTGTTTGGATGAATTTGGGCAAAGTCCATAAAGGCATCGTATTCTGATTCATACATTTGAATAAAACTATGGGCCATTGTTCCCATTACAGGTACTCCATATTTAAGTCCTGCTTCAGTACAGGCAGTACCCGCAAATCCTGCGATGTAGGCAGCACGTGCACCTTCTACAGAGGCATCATGCCCGTGAGCTCTACGTGTTCCAAATTCAAGGTAATTACGCTCTGGATCAACTTGAACCATGCGTGAGGCCTTCGTTGCTACAAGAGATGAATAATTAATCGCTTGTAGAATGAAAGATTCAATAAGTTGTGCTTCAACTAAACTTCCAATAACAGTAAAAACAGGCTCATTTGCAAAGACAGGTGTTCCTTCTTTAATCGAGTAGATGCTTAATTTTAATTTTAGATGACGAAGATAATCAATAAAGTCATCGTCAAAGTTTCCAGTTTCTTGTAAGTATTTTAATTGTGCTTCATTAATGTGGTAATTATTAATGTAGTCAATGATTTTATGAAGACCATTAAAGATATAATAGCCGCCCTCATCGGGAATGGTCCTAACAAAAACGTCATAATATCCAACGTCATTATGTTTGCCTTTCTTGTATAAAGCATAGACCATTGAAAATTCATAATAGTCGGTAATTAATTCTAATGATTGCATTCAATTCACTTCCTTAGTGGTATTATACAACATGCGCTCTTAGTAAGACAATCTAAATAATATAAGGTATAATATGCAAATAGGAAGTTGGGAATAATGTGAGTAATATAAATATAATTAAAGAAGAGAAGTTTAAAGATATTTTAATTAGTTTGCGTTTCGCAAGTAAAACGCCAGTTAATCGAAGTGCACGGGCAATATTATCAATAATGTTAAGTGATCGAACTGCGAAGTATGATAGTAAGGTAAAGATGAATGAGAAATTGGACCATATGTTTGGAGCGACACTTGCTTCATCCATTTTTAGTTATGGCTACAGTAATGTTATTGATCTCTCATCAAGTACCTTAAGTCAACGTTTTGTAAGTGATGATTTATTGGAAGATCATATTGAATTTTTAAGTGAGGTCGTCTATGCTCCTTTATTAAATGAAGCCGTCTTTAAGGAAGCTAAAATTATGCTCAGTGATATTATAGAACGTGAGAAGGATAACATTGGATCTTATGTCATTAATCAAGCTTTAAAAGTCGCAGGAAAGAACTATCCCTTAGAAAATAGTCGATATGGAAGTTTAGAACAACTTAAAAGTTTGACATTGGATGAGGTAAAAGCAGCGTATGAAGCAATGTTAAATGATGATAGTTTAACAATTATGGTCGTTGGAGATGTTGATGAAGTACATTTTAAATCATTATTTCAAAGCTACTTTAAAGAGCATACAAGCAAAGAATTTAAGAGCAATTATTTATTAAAGAGTGATGAAGTGAGTGTTGTAGAAAAAACAATGCACGTACCATCGCCAAACTTTGCACTAATATATAATACACACGTTTTAAATGTAGGTCGTGAGTATTGGGCACTACAGTTAATGAGTATGGTATTGGGACAGCTTCCCAATAGTTATTTATTCCAAGAGGTTCGTGAAAAGCGCAGTTTAACGTATTCAATCCGCTCAATGGTCGGTGGATACGACGGTATTTTACTCATTTCATCAGGAGTACGCGATGGAAGTATGGATGAAGCTATTAAGATATCACAAGAACAAATTGCACGTATTCAAGCACATGATGTCAATGAGGTCTTATTTAAGTCAGCTCAAGCCATGTTAATTAATAACATGTATCAAGTAGAAGACAGTAATCGTCGGCTTGTAGATCGCAAATATCGAGAAATAATCTTAGATGAAAACTATTCAACAGAAGAACTTATTCATCTTGTCAGTACGATTACAATTGATGAAATTGTAGCGGTCGCAAATAAACTTGAATTAAATACAATATATAAAATTAATAAAGGGGGCGATGATGTTGAAAACATATAATAAGCAGTTTAATGAAACATACTATACCAAAAAATTAGACAATGGCTTAACAGTAATACTATTTGAAAAAGCAAACTATCATAGTAATTTCTTTACCTTAATTACGCCCTATGGATCAAATGATTTTCAACAAGTTGATGCTTTAGGAAATGCCATTCATTTACCACCAGGAGTAGCACACTTTTTAGAACACCGTATGTTTGATTATGCTGGTATTGATGTGATGGAACGCTTTAGTGAACTTGGAAGTTCGTCGAATGCGTCCACCGGTTATGATCAAACGCAATATTATTTCAGTACAACAAGTGATGATTTTAAAGAATCTTTAGAACTACTCATTAATTTTGTCTTCAATTTAAAAATACCAGAAGCAACGGTAGAAAAAGAAAAGGGAATTATTATTGAAGAATTGAACATGTATGATGGAATGGCAGACTTTAAACTCTACTTTGGACTTATTAAAAACTTATACCATCATCTACCTTATACTCAAGAAATTGGTGGAAGTATTGAAAGTGTGAGTAATACAACATTACAACAATTAGAAACGGCTTATAAGTACAATTATCATCCAGAACAAATGTTCTTAGTTGGAGCAACGAACAATAATATTGAAGAAACCTTTGCCTTCATTGAATCAACAATGTCTGAGTTTACTTTTGCACCGTATATGAAGATGAGTCGCGACTATGCAGAAGAGCCACTACACGTACGTATTGCTGAAGAAAGTGTTGTCATGGACATTAATTCACAGAAGGTAGCACTGGGATACAAATTTAAGCATGGTATTAGTGATGTCCTTGAAATCGATAAGATGGAAATATTATTTGATATCTATTTTGACTTATTGTTCTCAGCAGTGAATGAAAACTATCAAACGTGGTTAGATCAACAATTGATCAACGACTATTTTGATGTTGAAGTAAGCTTAGATAAAGACTTTGGACATCTGATTATAAGTGGTGAACATGATGATTTAGATCGTTTTAAAGAATTTGTCGAAGATATATTAAACAATGATGAGCAGTACTTAATACCAGATAAATTTGAACAATTAAAAAAGAAATTTATTGGACGTGCGATTATGGCACTAGAGCAGCCGGCAACAATTGCCCAAGTATATGGTCGTAATATTGCGAATGGAGTTGATGTTTTCACAAGTATTGAACAGCTTCAAGACTTAAGTTTAGATGATTTAAAGGCACTCATTGAGCGCATTAACTTAGTCGACAATAGTGCAACATATACGATAATCCCTCGTTAGTCTCAAGTTTGGCCAAAACACTAGGTAGTTTCTCTTTCTTATGATACGATTTTTTCATTAGAAAGAGGAGAGACTATGTCAAATAAATATTACATGTTAGGAAAGTTTAAAGCATTAAAAGAATCAGAATTAACGTTAGATGTAAGACGTAATTTTCGTGATCATGATGGAGGCTATACACATCATCTCATTAATATTACTGTCGGTGTAGGTGTATCTGAAATACTGATGAGTTCATTAGAAAAAAATGAAATCATACATGTACAGGGACGTATTGAGTTGTGTGAAAATTCCAACCTCAGATTAATAGCAGAACACGTTACAAAAATTGCATCTCTCAGTTAATAGCAGTTTTATGTTATACTAAAAAGAGGGGTGATCTTTGTGAAACAATACATAGATTTAATTAATACAATTATGGAAAATGGGGAAGATCGTTTGGATCGTACGGGTGTTGGAACACGTTCCGTCTTTGGATATCAATCACGATATAATTTACTCGATGGATTCCCATTACTTACGACAAAAAAAGTGCATATGCGCTCAATTGTTGAAGAGTTACTTTGGTTTATATCAGGCTCAACGAATATTCGTCCGCTTGTTTTAAAAAATGTAAAAATTTGGAACGACTGGCCCTATGATATTTTCAAGAAATCAGCAGACTACAATAATGAAAGTTTGGATGAATTTGTTGAAAAGATTAAGGATGATGAAGCCTTCGCAGTCAAGCATGGTAATTTAGGACCGGTATATGGAAAACAGTGGCGTGATTTTAATGGGGTTGATCAAATTGAGACGCTCATTGATTCACTCGTCAACAATCCATTCTCACGTCGTCACATTATTAGTGCTTGGAATCCAGCAGAGGTTGATAATATGGCCTTACCACCATGTCATGCCTTTATGCAATTTTATGTTTCAGCTGACAAAAAATACTTATCGTGCCAACTGTATCAACGCAGTGCCGATGTATTCTTAGGTGTACCCTTTAATATTGCATCGTATGCGCTATTGTTGGCAATGATTGCACAGGTTACAGGCTATGAAGCAAAAGAATTTGTCCATACCTTAGGTGACGCACACATTTATAGTAATCATTTTGAACAAGTAAAACTTCAAGCAAGTCGAGAACCTTTACCACTTTCAACCTTAAAACTAAATCCAAATATTAAGAGCATCTATGACTTTACAATGGATGATATAAAGGTTGAAGATTATACGTCACATCCAGGCATCAAAGGAGCCATAGCTGTTTAATGTTTAAGTTAATTGTAGCATTTGATAAAGAGAAAACAATTGGTTATAACGGATGGATGCCGTGGGATATAACTGATGATTTACTTCATTTTAAGGAAACAACACTCAATTCAAATATTATTATGGGATCAACAACATTTAATGGACTCCCAGGTCCACTACCAAAACGTACGACCTATGTTTTATCATCTAAGCCGGTCGTTGAATCCGATCAATTAAAATGGATTGGAAATCTTGATGACTTTATTCAACAACATCAAAATAGTGATGAAATATTCTATGTATGTGGTGGGGCACAAGTATATAAACAATTTTTACCTTATGTTAATGAAATGATTGTCTCACTTGTACATGGTGATTGGCCAAGTGATACGAAGTTTCCAGACTTTAAGGATGAAGTGTTTACGATTACAACCTTAAAAGAGTATCCTGACTTCACTGTAAAATCATACAAGCGTAAATAATTAAATTGAAATCAACATCTGTTGGTTTCTTTTTTTATTGGAAGGTGCCATCTGTCACTTAAAAGATGAAATTACACGTTGAGGCGAAAAATGTAAGGGTGTGTATGTTATAATTAAGCAGTAGAGAAAACAATAATGGAGGAGATTTTTTATGCGTTTTGTGGATATTATAGAAAAGAAAAAGAATGGTGAATCATTAAGTACAGAAGAGATCAATTTTTGGATTGATGGCTTAATGGACAAATCTGTAAAAGATTATCAAACAACAGCCTTACTCATGGCCATAGTTTTAAAAGGGATGGATACTCGTGAGACATCTGATCTAACAATGGCAATGTTAAATAGTGGATCAATTATTGATCTGTCATCCATTGAAGGGATTAAAGTAGATAAACATTCAACAGGTGGAGTCGGTGATAAATCAACAATGGTCTTATCACCAATGGCCGCAGCCAATCATGCAAAGGTTGCGAAAATGTCAGGACGAGGATTAGGACATACAGGCGGTACGCTTGATAAGTTAGAATCTATTCCAGGATATAACGTATTTTTAACACGTGAACAATTTATTGATCAAGTCAACAATATTGGTATTGCCTTACTTGGACAAACAGGTGAAAGTGTACCTGCTGATAAGACTATTTATGCCCTACGCGATGTTACCGCAACGGTTGATGCAATGCCATTAATTGCTGCAAGTATTATGTCTAAGAAATTAGCATCAGGATCAGATACGATCTTACTTGATGTTAAATACGGTGATGGTGCCTTTATGGAAACAAAAGAAAAGGCGATTGAACTCGCTACAATAATGATCAACATTGGAGAGCATTTAAATAAGAATGTTCGAGCAATGATTACAAATATGAACGAACCGCTCGGCAATGCAATTGGAAACAGCTTAGAAATAATTGAGTCCATTGAAACGCTGAAAGGAAAGGGTCCAGCGGATCTTTATGAACTATGTAGTGAAAGTGCCGCAATCATGTTAACGCAGGCAGGGCTCAGTGAAAATGTTGAGGAAGGTTTAAAACAAATAGCACAATCAATTGAAGATGGTAGTGCCCTAAATAAACTTCGTGAACTTATTGATGCACAAGGTGGAGACAGTCGTGTTGTCGATGATTATTCAGTGTTTACTCCTGCGAAATATGTCACAACATTGAAATCACCACAAAGTGGATACATCAAAACAATTCATGCTTCAAATCTTGGAAAACTTGCAATGGAACTTGGAGCAGGACGTGCTACAGCTGAAGACAGTATTAATTTTGCGGTTGGACTTGTCCTTGATGGAAAAATTAGTGACTACCGAAGTACCCAAGATAATTTAATAACTGTGTATCATGATGCACCTTTAACTGACAATTGGCTAAATAAACTGTATAATAGTTATGAGTTTGATTTAAACCCAGTTGAAAAAGCACCAATTATTCATACTGTCCTTTAATCAAACACAGTGAGAGGGGATTTGATGACATGAAATTTGAAGTAGAAATCGATGAATTTGAAGGACCACTTGATTTAATGTTGCATCTCATCTCAAAACAAGAACTAGATTTATTTGATCTGGATATTGTAGAATTAACGAACCAATATATTACGTATATTAATAAAGCAATTACGATTCAACTGGAAGTTGCGAGTGAGTATTTAACGATGCTTGCAACGCTCATTGAATATAAAAGTCGTAAACTATTACCAAAAGAAGTCGAAAAAATGGAAGCAGACTACGAAGAAGACCCCCATGCGATCCTTGTGAAACGCTTGCTCGAGTATCAACAATTTAAAGATGCGAGTGAGAAGTTAGAGGCGCTATACATGGAGCGTTTAATGCAGTTTTCCACTTCGATGTCACCTATTGTTGAGCGTTTTGCTGAAGATGTAGAAACGCTACCTTTAGAAGGTGATGTCCTTGACTTATTTAAGGCGATGGAACGTGTCATGCAAAAAATAACGCTCGATAATCCTTTTCAATCACGCATCGCGACCAAAGAAATTAGTGTCGATGATCGGATTGTAGTGATTACCGAGCGCTTTAAAACGTTCAAGGACTCCTTTAGTTTTAGTGAGATAGTGAATGATTCTCAAGATATACATGTCTTTATTGTAAGTTTCTTAGCTATTTTGGATTTGATTCGATTAAATTTATTAACGTATGTGCTTGATGATCAAAATGAAATATGGGTAAGGTGGAGTGAATAATGGAAGATAAACTAATACAAATATTAGAAGGCATTATTTTTGTCAACGGTGATGAAGGGATTGATAGCGATAGCCTCGTCAATCTTTTAGAAGTGGATCGACAAAAGGTGTATGATGCACTTGAAGCACTAAGGCTACGTTATCAAGATGAAGCCTATGGTATTGAACTTGTTCACTACGGTGGGATGTTTAAATTTGTTTCAAAGGAAAGTGTATATCCATACATTCAAAAACTCTTTCAAGTAACAAAGAAAAACACCTTATCACCAGCTGCCTTAGAGACCTTAGCTATTATTGCCTATAAACAACCCATTACTCGGGTTGAAATTGAAGAAATTCGTGGTGTAGGAAGTGATGCGATGTTACGTCGCTTAAGTTTACGCAACTTAATTGAAGAAGTAGGACGAGCAGACAGTCCTGGGATGCCGATTTTATATGGGGTAACGAGTGAGTTCTTAGACATATTTAAACTATTAAGTATTGACGAACTTCCTGATTTACCAAACTATGATGGACAGATGGAGATGGATTTATATGAGTGATAAAATTAGATTACAAAAAGCAATTGCGGAAAGTGGATATTGTTCACGCCGTAAAGCTGAACAGTTAATGCTTGATAATAAGGTTAAAGTAAATGGAAATATTGTTAATGAATTAGGATTTAAGGTCGGACCTAAAGATCAAATCGAAGTGAATAACATCTTACTTGAAAAAGAAGAGCATGTTTACTATTTGATTAACAAACCAAAACAAGTTTTAAGCAGTGTTAGTGATGATCGTGGTCGTGAAGTCATCGTAGATTACATCGATGAACAACGAAGAATATTCCCAGTTGGTCGTCTTGATTATGATACAACCGGACTTTTAATCTTAACGAATGATGGTGAATTTTCAAATGCAATGATTCATCCAAAGTTTGAAATGTCAAAAGTATATGATGTTGTCCTTGATAAAATTGTAACGGTCTCAATGATTAAGCAACTTGAATCAGGAATTGAACTTGATGGATTTAAAACTATACCAACACGTGTGAAAATCCGTAACTATGATAAGAATAAGCAAATGACAAATTTAACGATTACGCTTCGTGAAGGACGCAATCGCCAAATTAAGCGAATGTTTGAAGCACTTGGTGTTACCGTAGTACGTTTACACCGTAAACAATTTGGATTCTTAACCTTAGATGGTTTAGATATTAATGAATATCGCCGTTTAAAACCCTTTGAAGTGAAGAAATTAATGCAAGCTGCACAGGTAGGTGAGCGATAATGTTAAATAAAATTAAGAACTATTTAAGATACAGTTATGGCTTTGATCTCTTATCAAAACATCTTTATTCACTCGGACTCATATTTCTATTAACGGCAATTGTAACACGCATAAATATCTTTCGATTTGTTGCGGTATTTGTTCTGATCATAAGTATGATGAGAACACTATCACATAAGCGTCAAGCACGACTTCGTGAATTAGCATTGTATACGCGCATGATACGAAACACAAAGGTCAAATTTAATATACTGAGATTGAATCTTTTTGATCGTCAGTATAAATATATTGCTTGTAAAACGTGTATGAAACAAATGCGAGTACCACGCAAACAAGGGAATATTGTGATAACATGTCCAAATTGTCAAAGTAAATACGAAACGCGTTCATAATATTAAAGTAGGGATAAAATGGAACATTTATTTAAAATCTTAAATAAAGAAAATAAGGAATATTTGATTAATGATAAATCACGATTAAAAGATGTCGAACACTACAATAAACAATGGCAAAAACAAGGCTTAACGATTAAGGTTGATAGTGATTTTCGCTACTTTGATTTTATGCTTCAAAAAACAAGTTTCGACAATATGCAAACAATCATGAATACATATTTTGAAATTAAAGAGGAATTAAGAGAAATATGGGATATTGTTGAGTATAAGGAAAGACACTTTCTTCTCTATCAACAACTCAATCCAATCATTGAGAAACTGACGCCTTTTTATCGCGGCGAAAAACGATTGTTTATCACATATTTTGATGAACTCATTAACGCCTATTATGATCATGATATGTTAATGTTTGATAATGATAATTTCAGAAAGTATTTGTATCATTATGAGTCGCTTGTTGTATCGAATCAATATGGCATTCTGCCATATGAGAGTGGATATGTTGATGTTGACGTAATTGTAGGTGATGATCATAATTTTGTCATTTATATGCATGAGACTAAACGTTTTTATTGGAGACAGGTTCGTGATGATCAGCCCATCGATTTAAGTTTTGGTCTTGCATTTCAAATTAATATGCGTCAAATACAAGATATTATTACCATAATTCGATCACATAAGAAAGATGAGCTTATTCACTATCTCATTGAAGAACAGCTTATTTATCCAAGTATTAAAAAGCAAATTGTAAAGTTATTAGAAAAGGGTAGGGATTAATTATGGTGAATAATCCACAAACACTAAAAACACTCTTTAATATAGAGAGTTCAGTCATCATCAATGAGTTAGTTACTGATTCTCGAAAAAAGAGTCAAAACTCTATCTTTTTTTGTGTGCAAGGTATTGCGAATGATGGCCACAAATTTATAGAAGATGCGATTGCTAATGGAGCGGTATGTATTGTCCATTCTATGCCACTTACAAACGCTGTTGAAGGAATACACTACATTTTAGTTGACGATGTTTTAAGTGAACTCAATCGAGTGGTAAATATCTTTTACAAACATCCTAGTGAAAAGTTAGACGTCTTTGCGATAACAGGTACGAATGGAAAAACGAGTGTGAGCAGGATCATTAGCGATATGTTAAATCATGAAGTAAATACTGGCTACATTGGTACGATTAATATTGCCTATAACAATCGTGAAATTACCGCAAACTATACGACACCAGAAGTTATCGATTTACATCATGTCATGAATGATATGGTCAACGATAATGTTAAGGCCTTAGCCATCGAAGTGTCCAGCCATTCGATCGTACAACGCCGTGTTGAAGCTTTGGCCTATGATTATGCAATCTTTACTAACTTAACACACGAGCACTTAGACTATCATGGGACTATTGAAAACTACTTTGCGGCGAAAGCACAGCTATTTGAACATTTGAATGAGGATCAAGTAGCAATTATTAATATTGATGATGAGTATGGACTAAAATTAATGGACTATGATATTAAACATAAAATATCATATGCTATTGATAAAGAAGCTGATTATCAAGCGATCAATGTTGTATATGGCATTAATGATACACAATTTGATGTCTTATATAAGGGTGAGATTTATCCTTTTGTTACAAATCTTGTTGCAAAATTTAACGTTTCTAATTTATTAGCAGCCATTGCAGCACTCCATCACTATGGTATAAGTATGATAAATCTTCAAGCTTATGCTAAAATGATTAAGCAAATTAGTGGACGTGTTGAGAAGATTAGTTTTAATGATCGCTTCCAAGTTATTGTCGATTATGCGCATACACCCGATGGTTTCTTAAAACTCTTTACCTATGCTAAAGACATTGCGAAAGATCATCGTGTTATTAGTGTATTTGGTAGTGCGGGTGAACGAGATATTTTAAAACGCAGTATTCTAGGAGAAATTGCTGATAAGTATAGTGATATGATTATCTTAACAGCTGATGATCCTCGTAAGGAAAATGTTATGGATATTTCAAAGCAAATCGCTGAAAAAATCAGACAAAACTATATTGTAATAGAAAACCGATATGATGCAATATATCAGGCGATAGAACTTGCGAATACCGGAGACATTGTCTTAGTACTCGGTAAGGGAAATGACCAGTATATGGCCCTGCAAAATGGGAAAGAACCGTACATAGGTGATGTCGAAATTGTAAAAGAAATATTAGAAGAATATTTAGATAAGGAGCAAAATTATGAATAAATATATAGATCATACAATGTTAGCTGCAACAGCTACAGAAGAAGATATTAAGAAATTATGTAATGAGGCGATTGAATACAACTTTAAGGCAGTCTGTGTTAATCCAACTAACGTTGCTTTAGCAAAACAACTTTTAGAAGGTACAGACATCCTCGTATGTACAGTTGTTGGATTTCCATTAGGTGCGAATACTACAGCTACAAAAGTATTTGAAGTAAAAGATGCAATTGCGAATGGTGCAGAAGAAATCGATATGGTCATTAACAGTGGTAAATTTAAAGATAAAGACTATGCATATGTAATTGAAGAAATTAAAGCATTAAAAGCTGCGTGTGGAGATGTTACACTAAAGGTTATTGTTGAAACTGCGTACTTAGATGATGCTGAAATCTTAAAAGTATCAGAATGTGTTAAAGAAGCAAAGGCTGACTTTATTAAAACAAGTACAGGATTCGCAAGCCGTGGTGCAACAATTAAAGATGTTGAACTGATGAAATCGGTCGTTAAAGATGATGTCTTAATTAAAGCAGCTGGTGGTGTACGTACTCCAGAAGATTTAGAAAAAATAGTCGCAGCAGGTGCAAACAGAATCGGAACATCAAGTGGTGTTAAACTTGTCTCGGGAAATAAGGCTGAAGGCGGATATTAATAAAACATTAAAGCAACCGTTTTAGGTTGCTAATGGCTAAAGCAACCTGATTTGGTTGCTTTTGATATGTGAAAATTCACCATATCATGCTTTTATTCTCGATTTTCCAAACATGTAAAAGTCCTGTATATTAATTCTTGATTTATTGTTGAAAATTCGTTATAATAGTATACGTAAATAGGAATGTAATCCCAGAAGGGAGGGTTTATATGTCAAAAGTAGTAATCAAAAACAACGAAGAATTTGATGACGCAATGCGTCGTTTTAAACGTCAAGTATCACGTAATGGTACCCTTGCCGAAGCTCGTAAACGTGAATTCTACGTTAAGCCAGCAATCAAACGTAAAGAAAAATCAGACGCAGCACGCAAGGCTAATCGTAAAAAGAGTAGATATTAAAAAGATGTATATACATCTTTTTTTATGATTTGATATTAATGGTGTATAATTTATTTAGAATCGAGGTGGATTAAATTATGGATAAGACAATTGTTATTGAAGATATCACAATTGATGAACTCCAAGTATTAATTGGAGTAAATAATACATTCTTAAAAGTCATTGAGGACTATTTTGAAACTGAAGTTATTTTAATTCATAATGAAATCTTTGTAAAAGATGCACAATATAAAGATATGATTGAACGCGTCTTAAATGTAATGCTTATTGAAATACGTAAACATCAAAGTTTAAAAACAAGTGATATTATTTATATATGTAATTTAGTCAAACAAAACAAGGAAAACTTATATGCAGATTTACGCAAAAAGGTCATTGCGACAACACGCAGTGGTAAAAATGTTTTTCCTAAGACCATAGGTCAAAAAGAATTTGTTGATCAAATGTTGCTCCGTGACATTATATTTTCAATTGGTCCTGCAGGTACAGGTAAAACATTTTTATCTGTTGCCTACGCAACATACTTATTGAAAAATAAATTTATTAATAAAATAATCCTAACAAGACCTGCTGTTGAAGCGGGTGAAAATCTTGGTTTTCTACCAGGAGATTTAAAAGAAAAGGTTGATCCTTATTTAATCCCGCTTTATGATGGTTTAAATGAGATGTTGGGAGCAGAACAAGTTGAGAAGTATATTGAGAATGGTGTCATTGAAATTGCGCCACTAGCCTATATGCGTGGTCGAACCTTAAATGATGCCTTTATTATTTTAGATGAGGCACAAAATGCGACCGCAACTCAAATTAAGATGTTTCTAACACGCTTAGGATTTAATTCTAAAATGGTCATTAATGGTGATATTACACAAATTGACTTAAAGAATCAACGTGAATCGGGTCTTCAAGATGCATTCACATTATTAAAAGATATCGATGATATTGCCTTTGTCTTATTGAGCAGTAAAGATGTTGTCCGACATCCTTTAGTTCAAAAGATAATTGATGCATATGAAAAATAGATTAGGTGGGGTTTTATGATACAAAGTAAGGTTCGGAATTTTTCCATTATTGCACATATTGATCATGGGAAAAGTACATTAGCCGATCGAATATTAGAGAAAACAGAAACAGTTGCGAAACGTGATATGCAGTCGCAACTTTTAGACAGTTTAGATTTAGAGCGTGAACGTGGTATTACGATTAAATTAACAGCCGTAGAATTAACGTATAAGGCTAAAGATGGTGAAGATTATACACTTCACTTAATTGATACACCAGGCCATGTTGACTTTACCTATGAGGTATCCCGTTCCTTAGCGGCCTGTGAAGGTGCTATTTTAGTTGTGGATGCAGCTCAAGGTATTGAAGCACAGACGCTTGCTAACGTTTATTTAGCACTTGAAAATGATTTAGAAATCATTCCTGTTATTAATAAAATTGATTTACCAAATGCAAATATTGAGCGTGTCTCAAAAGAAATTGAAGATCTTTTAGGCTTTCCAAAGGAAGACATCCCTTTAATTTCTGCAAAAAATGGTATTGGAATAGATGAGGTACTTGAAGCAATCGTTGAATTTGTCCCAGCACCTAAGGGTGATGTTGAGGCACCTTTAAAAGCACTTGTTTTTGATTCAAACTATGATAGTTATCGTGGTGTCATCGTTAATGTTCGTGTTATGGAAGGATCAATCAAGGTTGGTGATGAAATTAAGTTTATGGCCAACAATAAGGTTCATGAAGTTGTTGAAGTCGGAATTTATTCACCAGGAGAAGTGAAGCGTAAATCACTCGATGCAGGAGCAGTAGGTTGGTTTAGTGCTGCGATTAAAACGATTAAAGATGTTAACGTTGGAGATACTGTCACAACAAAGGCAAACCCAACAGCTGAACACTTAGCGGGATATCGTAAATTGAATCCAATGGTATATGCTGGATTCTATCCTACAGATAATCAACGCTATAATGATCTTCGTGATGCCTTAGAAAAGATGCAACTGAACGATGCGGCCTTACAATTTGAAGCAGAATCATCACAAGCTCTAGGTTTTGGATTTAGATGTGGATTCTTAGGACTCTTACATATGGATGTTATTCAAGAACGATTAGAACGTGAATATGATCTTGATCTTATCGCAACGGCACCTTCAGTTATTTATCATGTATATAAGACAAATGGTGAAATGAAAAAGGTTGATAACCCGGCATTTTTACCACAGCTTCAAAGTATTGAACGTATTGAAGAACCTTACGTTAAGGCTACAATTTTAACACCACAAGAATATGTCGGATCTGTTATGGAACTGTGTCAAAGTAAACGTGGTGAATATGTTGATATGCAAGTTGAACATGGACGTAATGTAATCATTTATAAATTACCACTCGCTGAAATTGTCTTAGACTTCTTTGATAAGTTAAAATCAGGGACAAAGGGCTATGCCTCACTAGACTATGAAATGGTTGGATATCAAACAAGTAAACTTGTGAAGATGGATATTCTTATTAATAGTGAACCTGTTGATGCCCTAGCACTTATTGTTCATAATGACTTTGCCTTTAACCGAGGAAACGCTATGGCTATTAAATTAAAAGAACTCATTCCACAACATCAATTTGAAGTTCCAATCCAAGCTGCTGTTAATGGTCGTATCATTGCACGTACAAACATTAAAGCCTTACGAAAAAACGTTATTGCGAAATGTTATGGTGGAGATATTACCCGTAAGAAGAAATTACTTGAACAACAGAAAAAAGGTAAAAAGCGAATGAAGTCAGTGGGTAGTGTTGAAATACCACAAGATGCATTCATGGCTGTTTTATCAATGGAAGACTAATGGCACGCGGACTCTACGTTCACATTCCATTTTGTGATGCCATTTGTGCCTACTGTGACTTTGCACGGGTATTAAATAAGCCACAGCTTGTTGATCAATATCTTGATGTCTTAAAAGAAGATGTATTAAAGCAAAACTTAGAGCACATTGAGACTATTTATATTGGTGGCGGAACACCGTCTGCTCTCACTGAATCACAACTTGAAGTACTCTTTAAAATACTACAACCGTATACACACAATATAAAAGAATATACAATTGAAATAAATCCTGAGTCGATTACCTTAGAAAAGGCTAAACTCATGCATAAGTATGGAGTAAATCGTGCCAGTTTAGGGATGCAGGTTACACAGGAGCGTTTATTAAAAATTATTAACCGTCGTCATACTGTTGAACAGGTAAAACAGGCAATAGCTTGGCTACACGAGGCAAACATTCATCATATTTCAGTGGACTTAATGTATGGTATTCCTACACAAACATTAGCGGACTTTGAAGCATCGATTCAAACCATTTTAAGCTTTGATATTGATCACATTAGTCTCTATGCCTTAACAATTGAGCCAGATTCTATTTTTGGACATTTGGGCTATGAAGCTGCGGAACACGAATTAGATGCTGATATGTATGAGATGGCTATTGATCGTTTAAAACAAAAAGATTTTAATCGTTATGAAATCAGTAACTTTGCGAAAGCAAACGGTGAATCATTACACAATCAAATCTATTGGGAGTATGATGATTTTGTTGGAGTGGGTCTACATGCATCAGGAAAAGAGAAGGGGACTCGCTATACTAACGTAAAAAACCTTCGTCGTTATCTAAATGGTGATAATGAACAAGAAATCATTAACTTAGATCATGATGAGCAGATGTTTGAGTTTATTATGATGAATCTTCGTATGCAAAAAGGTTTTGAAATACGTCGTTTCAATCAATTGTACAATACAGACTTCTTAAAGAAATATGCAGAACCCATTAAAAAATGTGTTAATAATGAACTGCTTGCAGTTACAAATGATAGAATAAAGGCAACAGATAAGGGCTTAGATCTTTTATTTAGTGTACTCGAAGAGTTTATGGAGGTATAAAATGCGTGAAACAATGAAGGAAATTATTGACAGTCAATCATCGGCAGTCATTATGAATGTAAAAGAAGATGTCTTAAATGATGTCATTGACTTTATAAAATCCTATGATTATAAATACTATGTTTTAAACAGTGAAGGTGTGCACGGAACGGTACGTCTCGGTTTTATTAATGGAATTAATGAGTATACAGGCAGTGAAAAATTTGTTAAGAATCGTGTCTTTCAAGAGTTAAATTTAATCAATAAGTTGTATAAGGTTGGCTTGGACAATTATTATTTAGAATATATTGTTGAATGGGTACATTGGATTTATACAATGAGTACACCGCTAAACTATTTAGATAATGATGGGGTTCTCTTTGATTACTTAATTGAATTTTTTGAGAATAAGTATTATGAAGATGAAAATACTGAAGATGAGATAGCGATTAAATTTTTAAGAGTTTTAGAAGAAATCTTAGCTGCGGATACTGATCTTCCGATTCTTTGGATTCGTGATCGACTCTTTAAACAGCCCGCAATCCTCATTGTTGTTGAAGATAATCAAGTCAAAGAAACATATGTTGAAGCGCTCGTTAAACAATACTATGATGAATATGTTGAAATTGAAGGAAGTAGTAAGCCCTTGTTATTTGTTCGTTTACAAAATTAATAAACTTTTAACAATCCATTGTGCACTTTAGTTGACATATGATATAATATATGTGTAATTACTTAAGGAATGGAGGATTAATATGGCAGTTACTGTTAATCAAGACACATGTGCTGGAGTTCAAGCTTGTATTGGCGTATGTCCAACAGGCGCGTTATCAATGAATCCAGACAATAAAGCAGAATGTGATGCAGAACTTTGCATCGATTGCGGCGTATGTATTGAAGTATGCCCAATGCAAGCAATCAGCTTCTAGTCATAAAGACAAGTTTAGGTACTTGTCTTTTTTATGAGAAAAAAGAGCTCTAATTATTGACACAGTCCGTAATAAGTGCTATGATTATCGAAGAAATAGAATAGTAGAAAGAAGAAGCAATTCTCACCTGATAGCCAATGGCTTTAGGTACACGCTACATAACAACTTGGAATTATGTTATTTAGTGGAGGCTTCATGTCCACTTTTTTATTTTATACAGGAGGTGTATGAATATTTCAAATAGAAAAAGAGTTCAAGGGGATTTAGTTAATGATAAAATACCTTTTAAAGAAATGATGGTCATCACTGGTGACGGTGAAAAACTTGGCGTTTTAAGTAAAGCAGCGGCATTAGCAGAAGCAAACAAACTAAATTTAGACTTATTAGTCGTTTCTCCGAATACTGATCCCGTTGTTGCACGTTTACTTGATTATGGTAAACACAAGTATGAACAACAAAAGAAACAACGTGAACAAAAGAAACATCAAGTCGTCCAGGAGCTCAAAGCAACAAGACTTTCACCTGTAATTGATATTGGTGATTTCAATACCAAAGTGAAGCAAGCAACAGGCTGGCTAAAAGATGGTAACAAAGTAAAAGTCGATATGCGATTTAGAGGACGTCAAATTACACGTCAGGCAGTTGGACGCGAAATCATGAACGATTTCTTAGATGCACTCAAGGAATTTGGGGAGCCAACAAATCGACCAAAAATCGAAGGATATACGATGTCAGTCGTTATTAATCCGAAAAAATAGAAAGAGGTATTGACATGGCAAAAATTAAAATGAAAACTAAAAAATCAGTTGCTAAACGTTTCAAAAAAACTGGTTCAGGACAATTAAAGAGATCACAAGGATTTAGATCTCATAAGGCAAGTCATAAGACGCAAAAACAAAAACGTCAGTTAAGAAAATCTGCATTGGTTCACCCATCAGATCAAAAGAGAATTGATTCTTTATTACAGAATTAATTACGAAAATAGGAGGAAGAAACAATGGCAAGAGTAAAATCAAACGTAGCAAGTAGAGCTCGTAAAAAGAAAGTATTAAAATTAGCTAAAGGATATTTTGGCTCAAAACACCGTTTATATAGAACTGCTAACGAACAAGTTATGCGTTCACAACGTTATGCATTTATTGGACGTAAACAAGTTAAACGTGAAATGCGTAAACTTTGGATCACAAGAATTAATGCTGGTGCTAGATTAAACGGAATTTCATATTCACAATTAACATTCGGATTAAGATTAGCTGATATCCAAATCAACCGTAAAATGTTATCAGAAATGGCAATTCACGATGCAGCTGGATTTACAGCAATCGTAGAAATCGCTAAAAATGCAATTGCTAACCAGGCAAACGCTCCAAAAGCTGTTAAAGAAGTAGTAGTTGAAGAAGTAGTTGCTACACCTGCAGTTGAAGAAAACGTAACTGTTGATACAGCTGATTACGGAAGCAACTGGGCAGATGTTGTTTACAACATTATTGACCGTCATGTTAACGATGACTTCACAACTGAAGACGTCTTAGCACACTCACACATCGCTGCAGCAATCTATCCAAAAAATACAACAATCGAAGCTACAATCAAACGTAACATCGCAAGTCTTGTAAAAGATGGTAAAGTTGTTGAAGTTGAAGTTGACAGCTATAAAAAAGTAAAATAGTTTTTACAACATTATATCTAAACATCAAAACCGAGAAATCGGTTTTTTACACTTATTTACTGCATAATCATGTTATAAAGCTGGATATTATTTTAAAATACACTTGTAAGAGGAATTTATTATGAAATTTAGTAAACGATTTTTTCTTTTGCTACTGACAATGACTTTATTTTTAAGTCCAACTGTGTTAAATGTCAGTGCAGCATCAGCTGATAGTAAAAATTTTTATTATCCATACAAACGACTTACACGGACAAATTGATCCTAAAGTTCAAGAATTGGCATACCTCACAACATACTACAAACAGCATGGTGATATTTTATTAGATGCTGGGGACGCGTCACAAGGTCTTCCAATAAACAATATTTCTGAAGGTGCTGAAATGGGGTGTTTAATGAGTGAGATGGGATACAATGCGATGACGATTGGTAATCATGAATTTGACTACACACTCAACCATGTTATTGATCCTAACCAAGATGGTTTCTTCAAATCATCAACTGCAATTACCAAACTGGCGAGTAATGTATATTATGAAGGTACAGAAAATAATGTCTTTGAACTAAGTAAGATTGAAATGATTAAGGGAATTCAATTTAGTATGTTTGGACTTGCTACACCTGAAACGAAGACAAAGGCAGACCCTCGTAACAGTAGCGGTATTGAATTTAGAGATCCAATTGATGCACTAAGATGTGAAATTAATAAATCTGAACATAATGACTCAAAATACTTTATTATTCTTGAACACTTAGGGGATGATCCGGTGACAAAAGAAGAGTGGAGAGGCGATACTTTAGCAAATACTTTAGCTACAGATCCTGATTTTGTTGGAAAGAAGTTTATCGTCATTGATGGTCACTCTCATTCAGAATATGCAAACGGTGAAAAATACGGAAGTAATGTAATTTATGGACAGACAAAAGGGACATTAGAAACCTTCGGACAAATTACTATTGATTTATCGAATTTCGAAGCATCTGAGGCTAAAACAATAAAAATGCGTGCACAATATGCCTTAACAGAAACAATGAAGGCCTATACTACTGATCCAACGATTGTTGCGAAACTTAAGGATATAAATGATGCATTCGAACTTGCGACATCAAAGGTTGTTCTGCCTAACTTAATGGTTGATCTTAATGGGGAACGTGCTGATGTCCGTACGGGTGAAACCAATTTAGGAAACTTAATATCAGATTCAATGTTTGAGTATACAACGAATACATTTTCAGTAAAACCTGACCTTGCGGTTATGAACGGTGGAGGAATCAGAGCATCAATTAAGCCGGGATCTGTAAGTATAAAAGAAATCATTACAACAATGCCCTATGGTAACCGTGTTGTTCAAATTGATGTTTTAGGTTCTGACATTTATAAGATGTTTGAACACGGACTTAAGGCTCCAATTGCCTTTGATCCAGAAGGAAATATGCTCTTTGATGAAAATGGTCAACCAAAATTATCACAAGATCCTTCGATCCTTCACGTATCTGATACGGTCAAATTAAAGTTTGATCCACGTCGTGCTGCAGGAGATCGAATCACAAGTTTAGAAATTTTAGATCAAGACACACAGCAATTTGAAATCGTTGATTTAAATCGTACATATAAACTCGTAACACTTGAATTCTTAGCAGTAGGTGGAGATGGCTTTACGATGTTAAGTGGAGCGCGTCAAGAGGGGAAAACAGATTCTGATATCTTTGCAGATCACTTTGAGTTAAATACGATTGACTGGACTAAATATGCTCAAGATGCACCAAAGCGTGTTGCACCATTAAGTTTTGCAAATCTAGATGTTACAAAAACATACTTAGCATCACTTAAAAGTGCAAACACAGCACTCACAAATACGAAATTCACAAAAGCATACGCGATGTATTGGCAGTTGTTCTTGCTGAATATGAAGCAATAACAAACAAGGTTAAAGGAGTTGGAGACGATAAGCTCGTTATCAATGCAGAGTATTCAACAGCACTTGTTGCAATCAATGAGGCAGTTTCAAATCTAGTTAAAGAAGTTGAAAAACCTGTTGAACCATCTGATACAAATGAGAGTGCCACTGATAGACCAGATGTAAACACTGGTATTCATCAAGACTATCCACTATTTGGACTTGGACTTTCAATCATCAGTCTTGCTGGATATGTACACCTTAGAAAACGTAAAATGACAGCTGAAAATTAGGTTATCTTTTCGCATAGTAATATTAGTATTTAAATATGAAAAAAAGTTAAGACGTTACTCTATCATCTATCCAATGGATTCAGAGTATTAATCTTAACTTTTTTACTATTTGTTTTTAAAGGTAAAGACATTGATTTCAGCCGGTGCATTGATACGGACATCGCTTTCTTTTGTTCCAACACCATTGCTGATGTAAAGTTGAATTCCACGCACATTGTGACTCTTAGCGTAATACAGTTCCGCAAGTGGTTGGTTAAAGATTTGGCCAAGAAGAGGAATATTTATTTGTCCTCCATGACTATGTCCAGCGATAACAAGTTCTGTATGTTGCGGTACATCATCAATAGTATCAGGTGTATGTACGATTGTTAAGGTGTAATTTTGATCATCAATATCTTTGTACGCCTCATTAATGTTATCACGTTTATTCAGTGGGCTATCAATCCCTATTAAATTCATCCCGTGAACTGTTTTATTTGTAATGAGTACAGATGAATTCTTTAGGACTTCGAAGTCACTTTCAAATAAAATACGTTCAGTCTGTGTATTAATTGCTTCACTTGCATAATCTGCTTCACCAAGTACTGCGAATTTACCATGTGATGCATCTAAACTCTTAAGGTGTTTAATAAGTTCAACTTCCTGTTCTTCACTTAATTCTTTACTGAGTAAATCACCACCGAAGATGATGACATCTCCATTTACAGCTTGCAGTGTTTCAATCAATTGTGCGAGTCTATTTTCGTCAAAGAATTCCAAATAGTGAAGATCACTAACGTATGCAATTTGAAGATCATCAAGTTCTTTATCAATTTTATCGTCAATAATCGTATGATAATTTATTCTTAAACGCTCGGAAGCATGATTAATCCCATCATATATGTAGTATCCTGTACCGATCATTAGTAGGCTTAATACTAATAGGATTTTTGTTTTTGTTTTCATCATCTGCCACCTCTTAATAATTCTAGCATATTATTATTTATACTGCTCTAAAAGGGTTCTTTTTATACATTTTAATAAATATTAAACAAAATTACATTGCATACGACAATACTTAATACAAATAATATATGTTTTTGCAAATATGATGCATTTTTCACAAATATTTTACACTATTACGTATAGGTTGTGATATAATAAATTAATAGAAGGGGTTGAGTCGAATGTCTTTAATATTTTCAAAAATGCAAAAACATATTGATGGCTTTAAAAGTCTAACGGCAAACAAAAATGTCTTAGATGTAAATGACGTTGCTCAAGTATTTATTCCATTAGCGAATGGGATGAGCACCGCTGTTGAATTAAAGGTCAATGTTGGAGATAGAGTAAAAGTAGGGAGTTTGATTGGACATCGTAATGATTTCTTTTACGTGCCAATTTTTTCAAGTGTATCTGGAACTGTTGTTGCGATTGAAAAACGAACACATGGAGCCGGACAAATTGATCACGTTGTAGTTGAGAATGACTTTAAGTTTGAACAGGCTGAATTAGATACGATTAATTATGAAACAGCTTCACGAGAAGAACTTGTTGAATTTGTCAAAAACAAAGGGATTGTTGGATGTGGGGGAGCTGGCTTCCCAACATATGTTAAATATCAAAAGCCAGAAGGTATTAATAAGGTTATTATTAATGCTGTTGAATGTGAACCATTCATTACTGCAGACTATAAAGAAATTGAAGATAACGTCCGTTACTTAATGACCGGAGTACTTGCTATGCAAAAGATGGCAGAAGCAAAAGAAGTCGTTATTGCAATTAAAACAGGTAAAAAACTTGTCACTGATATTATGAATAAAGCATTACCAAATGCGAGTGTTTCAGTTGTAGAAGTACCTGATGCATATCCAATGGGTTGGGAAAGAACATTAATTCGTCATTTAGAGAAAAAAGAATATGAAAATATTCCATCTGAAATAGGCTTAATTGTTAACAACTCAACGACAGCAATTTCACTCGGTATGGCAATGGAAACAGGGATGCCAATTGTTAATAAATTTGTAACAGTAAGTGGAGATGCTTTAAAAGATCCAGTAAACGTTAATGTTTTAGTCGGAACGCCAGTCAGTAAATTACTTGAAATTACAAAATTAAATCGTGATGAAGTCGTACTCATTAATGGTGGACCAATGATGGGTAACTCTATGGAAACAGATGAGTTTGTCATTACACCAAACACTAATGCGATTACAGTAATGGCAGAAGTTGTTACTGAAGCAATTTCATGTTTAAGATGTGGTTCTTGTAGTGACCACTGTCCAGCAGGTTTACAGCCTGTTCGAATTATGGAAGCATATAAGAGTCAAGATTGGGATGAAGTACGTAAGCTAAGAGCGGATAAGTGTATTGAATGTGGATTATGTTCATACGTATGTCCTTCTAAAATTGAAGTTTCTAACCAAGTAATTCTTGCGAAAAGAACGATCGCAAGTCTTGATAAAAATAGGAGGTAAGTTGTGAAGTATATTACACGAATAAGACCAAATTTCCGTGATCGCATTTCTACAATGCGCATCATGCTTGATTTAACACTTGGATTGCTCATCTTAACAATCGTAGCAGCTGTATTTTATAGCCAAACTGTTAGTTTAAGTGTTGGACTACGCGTTGTCTACGTTGTAGCAACAGCTGTTATTACAAATATTGTTTTAGAACTATTATTTGGAATGGCTCGTAAGAAAACCATAAAACAAGTTTTCAAACAACAATTCCCATGGGTAACGGGATTAATCTTAGCCTTAGCCGTTCCGGTTACAACTAACTTATACGTTGTCGCAATGACGACTGCAATTTCTGTTATATTTGGAAAAATAGTTTACGGTGGTTTTGGACAAAACGTCTTTAACCCAGCGGGTATTGGACGTGCGATTGTATTCTCAAGTTTTGCACGACCAGTTGTTGAAAGTATTACAAAAACTAGTGACATTTTTACAAGTGCTACACCAGCCAACCTAATGAACTCATTTGGATGGTTACCAACTGTAGAAGCTTTTAATTCGAAAGCCTTTGCTCATATTGATTTAAAAGGATTACTCTTTGGAAATCACTTCGGTACAATCGGTGAAACCTTTGCAATTGTAATTATTTTAGTAGCAATGTATTTAATTGCTCGCCGTGTTATTGATTGGAGAATTCCAGTTGTTTATGTTGGAACACTCTTTATTGCAGCATGGATTATTGGAGCAGTAAATGGTTTAGGTATTTGGTATCCATTAACATTCGTCTTAAGTGGTGGAGTCCTCTTTGGAGCAGTCTTCATGTTAACAGATCCTGTTACATGTCCAACCCAAGTAACAGGCCGTGTTGTCTTTGCAATGGGTGCTGCTGTTATTACACTTTTAATTCGATTCTTAGCAAATGCACCAGAAGGTGTTGTATTCTCAATCTTAATTATGAATATGTTGACACCATTAATTGAAGATTTCTTAAATGGTCAACAAACACGTATGAAAAAACGTTACGTATCAATCGTTGTCTCAATGGTTGTCGTCGTAGGCTTAAGCATTGTTTGGGTTACACAATCCGTTGATGCAGTTGCACCAACACTTGACTTAGGTGAACAGGTCACATCAGACATTGAAGATGTTGATCGTTATGGACTAACATCAATCGAAAGTAAGGCAGATGGGGCAAATACACTTTATACAGTCGCAGTTGAAGGATATGGACTACGTGATTCAGAATATCAAAATCCAAAATATCAAGAAAATATTATTGAAGTTGTAGTCGATAGTAACAACATTATTGTCTCTGCTAAAATGACGCAGTTTGGTGATACTGAAGGTATTGGTGATCTTGTGAATGATGATCTCTACTTTGAAACATTTGTAGGCAAAGATCTCAGTAAGGCAGATGAAATGTATGATACAGTGTCAACAGCTACGAAAACAAGTTATTCATTTATTCGTGCACTTCGCGCAATAAGTGATGAAATCGGAGGCGACAAATAATGAAAAGAACCTTATATTTAGCATTATTCTTAGCAGTAGTTGCGGGCTTAGCGGGTGGACTGTTAACCTTAGTCGACTCTGTAACTCGTGATAAAATTGCTGAAGCTGAAATTTCAAAAGAATTAGTATACTTAGAAGTGATTTTCCCAGGTGGAACCTTCACCAAAGAAACTGAAAAATTAGAAGGAGCAGCTGGACTGCTTGACCTCTATACAGTTGAAGGAAAAGGAACGGTATACAAGGTTGAAGAAACTGGATTTGGTGGAACAATTGTGTATCTCGTCGGTTTTGATACAGATCAAAAAATTGTTGGTACTTCAGTGATCAGTCATACTGAAACACCAGGTTTTGGTGATGTTATTGAAACGGATACATTTAGTAGTGCAAACAGCGGTAAAAAAGCAACTGATCAATTATATATTTCATCTGGAGCAACTGTTTCATCTAAGGCAGTTAACCGTGGTATTTTAGCTGCTGCATCACATCTTTCTGGTGGTGAACTGGTAGCAGAACCTGAACAGCCAACCTTAGGCGATAAGGTCAGTCTCTCTGATGAAAAATTAAGTAAGTATCCAGCAACCATCGAATCAACAGAAGAAGATGGAGACAACGTAGTTTATCGTGTTAAAGCTGAAGGATACGGTCTTGTAGCCTCAGAATATCCAAGTCCTGATTATAAAGAAAACCTCTTTGTAATAACAATCAATAAAGAAACAAGATCAATTGTCTCAATTGAACTTGAAGAATTTGGAGATACAAAAAATATTGGAGATGTCATTGACAATCCATTATACTTTGAATTATTTGTAGGTGTTAATTCACTTGACGCAGAAGTTGATACATACTCAAATGCGACGATCACGAGTTATTCACTCTTTAGTGCCATTAACGCGGTCTTAGCAGATCAATAGGGAGGGTACAATGTTTAAAAAAATTAAAGATAGTTTAGTTAACAATAATCCTGTCTTCTCATTATTTTTAGGATTATGTAGTGCCCTAGCGATTTCATCATCACTTGATAATGCGTTAGGGATGGGAGTTGGAGTCATTGTTGTACTCTTTATGAGTAACACTGTTATTTCATTAATTAGAAAAATTACTCCAGACGAAATTAGAATTCCAGTATATATTGTAATTATTGCGGCTTTAACAAAATCACTTGATTTAATGATGGCTGCATATACGCCGATGTTGCACAGCTCACTTGGTACATTTATTCAACTTATTGCGGTAAACTGTATTATTCTTGGACGAGCTGAAAGTTTCGCATCTAAGAATGGAGTCTTTGCTTCAATGAAAGATGCATTAACAATAGGACTTGGCTTTACAGTATCACTTGTCTTAATATCAGTTACTCGTGAATTCTTAAGTACGGGTGGTTTGATCTTGAGTAATCCATTTACAGGACTTCAAGTTGTTCAATTAGGCTTACCAGAAGCCTTAGCAAGTGATCTTAGTATTACACTCTTTAGAGCGCCTGCTGGAGCCTTCTTCACATTTGCACTCTTTGCAGCATTATTTGCCTTTATTGGTGATGATAAGCGTAAACAGAAAGGGGTCTCTAAATAATGCATTATTTATCAATTTTCTTTGGAGCAATGATTATCGAAAATATTGTTCTTACACGATTCTTAGGACTTTGTCCTTTCTTAGGTGTATCTAAAGATAAGAAGTCAGCGGTCGGAATGGGCTTAGCAGTAACCTTTGTTATCTTTGTATCTAGTGTCTTATCATATTTCTTAAGTCAAGTATTATCTAAGTATAACATTCAATATTTAGACCTTGTCTTATATATTTTAATTATTGCGGCATTTGTTCAACTTGTTGAACTCTTCTTAAAAGTTAAGATGCCAACCCTTTATAAGAGTTTAGGAATTTATTTACCACTCATTACAACAAATTGTGCGGTACTCTATGTTGCACTCACAACAGCTCGTATGAGTGATTTTGTTGAAGTTATCGTTTATTCATTAGGTGTTCCACTTGGATTTATGTTGATGCTCTTCTTATTCTCAAGCATTCGTGCACGTTTAAAAGCATCATCTGTACCAAAATACTTTATTGGAAATCCAATTGCCCTAATTACAGCAGGACTTATGGCCATTGCCTTTAGCGGTTTAGCAGGAATTATTTAATGCTAGCAGGCCTTGTTCTAGCACTTATTGGAGGACTTTACGCACTGCTCTATTTTCTAAATGGACGTGCAAAAATGCCAGAAGGAGTCTCAGTCGTTACCGGATGTTCGATGTGTAATGATGAGCACTGCTCGAGACATTAAACGATGATGGAGGATATATGTTTATTTATGCTTTAAGTATTATGGTGGGATCAGGTTTAGTTTTAGGTTTTATATTAGGCTTTGCAGCATTTAAACTGCAGGTCATTGAGGATCCGCTCGTTGAACAACTAACAACTCTTTTACCAGGTATTAACTGTGGTGGTTGTGGCTATGCAGGATGTGAGGCATTTGCTAACGGTATTGTTGATGGTGACGTTAAAAAGATTTCGCAATGTCGTCCATCAAATGATGAACAAAGATCAAGTATTTCAGAATTATTAAAAAACACCCCAAATCAAAAGGGTGAATTCATTGATATTAAGATTTAAATTTAAAAGCTGAATAATCAGCTTTTTTTACTTGTATACTCGTTGTATTCGTTGTGAGAGTAGTGTTAAAACTTCATAATTTATTGTATCTCGTTTAAGGGCATATGCCTCTACACTTTGATTGTGTCCAAACAACTCAACTTCATCATGGTCTGATACACGATCATCAACCATGACCATTAATTGGTCCATACAGACGTTACCAACAATAGGGTAGGCAACGTTATTAATAAAGACGTTCTGTTGCTTATCTGAGCGTAAAATGCCATCTCCATACCCAATGGGTATAGTTGCGATTTTTGTTGGTGTATGTGCAGCAAAGATACCGTTATATCCAACAGTTTCACCACTTTGAATGGTACGTAGAGCAACGACTTCACTTACTAATCGTACGACAGGCTTTAATGCTTCATGCAAATCATTATCATAGAGTCCAATACCAATACGGACAGCCGTCGTAAAGTCTTCACTTAACATGAGTGAGTTTTTACTACTTTTTGCATGAATACTTTTAAAACTAAAGTCTAATGAGATTACATAATTTTTAAAAAGTTGAAACGCTGAAGCTAAAGCAGTCATTTCATTAATTGCGAAATGGGTGAAAATCCCCTCAATTGAATGTGTTTTAGATACATGATGAATTAAAGGTTTTAAACGCTCATCATTAAGTTCTATGCCTAAGCGGTTCATACTTGTATTAATTTTAAGATGTAATAATAGATCAGTGAGACTAGACATCTTTATTGCCTCAAGTTGTTCAATGCTAGTAATCGTTAAGTGAATTGAAGATTCTTTTGCTAAATGAAAGCTATCAAGGGGTGTATATCCCATAACTAGAATCGGTGTTTTAATCTTTGCTTCACGTAGCTCTAGCGCTTCATCTAAGGTTGCGACACAGAGCATAGTCACATTTTCAGACTCAAACACTTCTGCGACCTTTATCATACCAAGACCATAGGCATTGGCCTTCACAACGGCATAGACATCCTTTTGTGTGAGCTTTTCATACGTTTTATAATTATGCACTAGTGCAACAGTGTCGACTTCAAGTATTGTAGATCTTGTGTTCATTAGCGTGAACCAACCGTTGCTTGACTGATCGCAACAAAAACTGCAAAGCCGATTTCAATAAGTGAAAAATACCCGTTAACAAGTCCAAACATTTTACTAAATACGTTCAATGGTAATAAAAAACCTAGGTTATATGATACTGAAATATAGAAAGAAAGTAATACGGAAACAACTGTAAAGATGGCCGCAATGATCATAAATTCACTCGTTAAACCACGACCTATTTTACGCACCATTGATCCGATAATAAAACCAATTCCTAGTACAACAGCATAATATAGGATATTCACGCCTAGTCTTTGAACAAAGAGAAGCGAGATTGCACCTCCTAGTGAAATAAGTAGGGTGTAAGGAATACCTAAGACTAAGGTCTTTATAATTCTATCTTTTTTACTAACTGCTCGATAGTTAAATTTCATTCAATCAACTCCTCTAAATAGTATAACATAAAGTATTATATTTACTTAGTGTGCAAAAAAATAAATTGAATAAAATGGTGAATGAGATGATTAACATCTTGGTGAGAGATTATCTAAGATTGTTAAAGCATAAAAAAACTCAAGATTGACTTGAGTTTGTAATGTTATTTTGTTGAATAGTTGTCAAAGTATCCTTGAACAAGTACAACAGGAGTACCCTTATCACCACTACCACTTGTAAGGTCACAAAGACTTGCCACAAGATCACTAATTTGACGTGGGGTTGTACCTTCAGATAATTCTTTATCAG
The DNA here is from genome assembly GCA_012512805.1 of Erysipelothrix sp. Taxonomy (GTDB): domain Bacteria; phylum Bacillota_I; class Bacilli_A; order Erysipelotrichales; family Erysipelotrichaceae; genus JAAZDN01. The sequence continues at coordinate 30,910 of JAAZDN010000075.1, forward strand.
CAGATTCCATATCCGTTGTTTCTAAGGTCTCAATGATTGCTTTTGTTAATTGTTCACCGCGAATATCTTTGAATTGATTATCGGCAATATACTTAATCTTTATTTCATTAGGTGTACCGCGTAAACCATCTGTAAATGCGACTGCAGATACTGGATCGGCTAACTCCCAAATACCACCTACAGGATCTTTAAAGGCTCCATCACCATAAACAAGTATTTCAATATTCTTATGTGTCATTGCCTTAAGTTTAACTTGAAGTGCTGCTACAACATCTTCACTTGATCTTGGGAATAACTTAATTTCAGAATCTGTTGCCTTATTTGAGCCTAACAGTCCAAAACGTTCATTGTATCCATGTTGATCATTTTCTTCGTTTAAGATTTCTGCGAGTGTTAATACTCTTTTAACACCTGCGTTTTCTAAGATTTTTTTATCAGCATCACGGGTGTGAATGCTTGCGACAATGACTTGATCAGTATATTTTAAAATAGCCTTTGGATCATTTGAAAATATAATTTCAATATTATCTGAAATTGATTTATAAAACTCAATATAATCGAGTCCTGTGAAAAGATGTTTTGTATCGTATCCAAATGTTTCTCTGAATTCACTTTCAGTTAAAACATCTGAAAAGGGGTTTACATTCTTTTCAAGAATTAATTCATTGCTCACAAGACGGTTTCCAACTTCATCTGTTGGATAACTCAATTGTAAGACAACTTTATTTGCGCCTTTAGCTAAACCTTCTAGTAAGACGGAAAAACGGTTACGTGATTGAATCGGGAATATAATGCCTAATACATCGGTATTAAACTTTTTTCTGACGTCATTTGCGATATCTTCGGTTGTAGCATAGTTACTTTCAGTACGAGCAACGAGTGCTTCTGTAATTCCGACAATATCTCCATCAGCGAGTGTAATGTTCTCTGCTTCTACTGCAGCCATTAAACTTTCTGAAACGGTACTGATTAAATCATCTTTTCTTTGCATAATTGGAAGTCTAATTCCAAATGCTTTTGTTGTTGTTTTTCTCATGGTTCACCTTCCTTGAATATTATAGACGTAAGTTAGTTAAAAATCAAATAGGAATAACTTTTAAAGGTACATATATTATGATGGTGATACAATGAAAAGACGATTATTATATTATACAATTAAATATAAGGCGGATTATACAAAAATAAGTAAAGCAATAATGAACAATGAACCATTTAAAAATATTGAATCAACGTGTCAGTATATTACGATATGTGATGCAGACTATCCAGATCGTTTACGTGAGTTAGTAAAACCACCGTACGTACTTTTTTACAAAGGAAATATTGAAATATTAAATGATGCTGCAGTGAGTATTGTTGGAAGTCGAGATGCGATTGACTACGCCATTGAAAAAACAAAAAGTTGTATTATGAATATGAATGATGACATTGTCATTGTTTCAGGTCTTGCAAAAGGAATTGATGCTACAGCACATCAAACAGCTCTACAATCAAATAGAAAAACGATTGCTGTTTTAGGTTGTGGCATTGATTATATCTATCCATATTCTAATCGAGATTTGTATCACACGATATGTACATCGTTCAACGGTTTAGTCATCAGTGAGTTTTATGGTGACTTGAAACCAAAACCATATTATTTTCCATATCGTAATCGTATTATTGCGGCTCTAGGTGAAAAATTGTATGTAATGCAGGCAAGTTTACGGAGTGGAACCTTGCATACAGTGAACGAAGCATTAGAATTAAACCGAGAAATTTATGTGTTACCATATCGTACTAATGATGAATTTGGTATCGGATGTAACTATTTAATTCAACAAGGTGCAAATATAATATTTGACAATTAACGTAAAATATCGTTATATTGACATATAGATAAATGAAATTGACAAAAACAAATGGATGAAAAGGATGATTTTATGAAAAAATTAGTCATCGTTGAATCGCCATCAAAGGCGAAAACGATTGGGAAATACTTAGGAGAAGATTATGTTGTACTATCTTCAGTTGGCCATGTCCGTGATCTTGCGACGAGTGGCAAGGGTGGACTAGGTGTCGATGTTGAAGATGAGTTTCAAGCTAAATATGTAATCAGTAAGGATAAGAAAAAAGTAGTAACACAGTTGAAAAAAGAAGCAAAAAAGGCTGATGAAGTTTTACTTGCGACCGACCTTGACCGTGAAGGGGAAGCAATTTCTTGGCACTTGGCACAACTTTTAGACTTAGATTTAGATCTAGACAATAGAATTGTATTTAATGAAATTACTAAAAAGGCAATTTTAGATGCAGTTGAAAAGCCACGTAAGATTGATATGGAACTTGTTGAATCACAAGAAACACGCCGTATTGTTGACCGTATTATTGGATTTAGACTATCAACCTTATTAAAATCAAAAATTAAGAGTCGATCAGCGGGTCGTGTACAGTCGGTTGCTTTAAAATTGATTGCGGATCGTGAAGCTGAAATTAATGCCTTTGTTAGTGAAGAATATTGGAGTGTCCATGCTAACTTCACGAAAGATAATTTTGGTGTTGAAAGTGAACTGGTTGCAATTAACAATGAAAAACCTGACTTAAAGAATGAAGATGATGCGAATGATGTCATTCAACAATGTCAAAATGAATTTGTTGTATCTAAGATAGAACGTAAGGAAAGATCTAAGGCATCAAAACTACCATTTATAACGTCAACATTACAACAAGAAGCATCCACTAAACTACGTTTTGCAGCACGTAAAACGATGAGTGTTGCCCAAAGTTTATATGAGGGTGTTCAACTTGAATCTGAAGTTGAAGGATTGATTACGTATATGCGTACCGACTCTTATCGCTTAAGTCCAATTTTCTATAATGATGCTTTTGAACATATAAGTCAAACCTATGGTAAAGAGTATGTAGGGAAGTATCGCCCAGCTAAAAATGAATCTGCACAAGATGCGCATGAGGCTATTCGTGTTACAGATCCAACAATTACGCCACTTTCAATTAAAAAATATTTAGCGAATGATCAATATAAATTATACAGTTTAATTTATGCACGTACGATGGCATCACTGATGAAGGAAGCTAAGGTTGAAGTGAATACAGTTACTTTTAGTCAAAATAAAAATGACTTTAGAGCACGTGGATCTCGTATTCTTTTCGATGGATACTTAAAAGTATACAGTCAATACGAACAAGTAAATGAACAATCATTGCCAGCGTTTAGTGAAAATGAAGTCATTAAGGCTGATATTGTTGAGGGTAAACAACATTTTACCCAACCACCAGCTCGCTATACAGAAGCACGCTTAATTAAAACCTTAGAAGAAAATGGCATTGGACGACCAAGTACGTATGCTTCAATTATTGATGCGATTACTAAACGTAATTATACTGAATATAAATCGAGCACTGAAAGCTCAAGTACTAAGGTATTTTTCACGACAGAACGCGGTTTACTAACGAATACTGAACTTCAAAAATATTTTAATCCAATTATAAATGAAGACTATACTGCACAAATGGAAAATGATCTGGATGCCATTGCGACCGGAGAGCAAAAACGTTTGGTTGTATTGAATGAGTTCTATGAACCTTTTAGTAAATTAATGGATCATGCATATGAAAATATGGAAAAAGTTGAGCCAGAGAAAACAGGTGAAAAATGTCCAGATTGTGAAGAGGGGATGCTCGTCATTCGTGAAGGTCGTTATGGTAAGTTTATTTCCTGCGATCAATTCCCAACGTGCAAGTATACTCGTGCACTTGAAGAAAACAAGAAGGAACAACCTGAGTTATTAGAAGAAGTCTGTCCTGATTGTGGATCACCCTTAGTAAAACGTAAAAACCGTTTTGGTAAATACTTTATCGGATGTTCGACCTTCCCTAAATGTCGTTATTTAAGAAATATTAATGAAGATGGTAGTGAACTTACTGAAGAGCAAAAAAATGAACAAGCTAAGAATGCCCGACCAAAACCAGAACTGTTGGATGAAAAGTGTCCAGATTGTGGACTTCCTTTAGTGAAGCGAAAAAATCGTAGTGGTAATTACTTTATTGGATGTTCTGGATTCCCTAAATGTCGTCATATTCGAAATATTGAAGATGAAGAAACTGAAGATCAATCAGAAGAGACACCAGTAAGTGATGCAGTAGAATAAGCGGGTAACTATCTACGATGTATAATTTACTGTCTGATTACTTAAAACACTTAAAAGTATTTCAAAATGCATCAGATCATACCTTAAGTGCATATGAACATGATATTCAACGCTTCCTTGATTTTCTCCAAAGTGAAGGGATCGAGGACATGAATAAGGTTGATAATTTAATAGTGCGTACGTTTATTTCAAAATTACGTTTAGGTGAAATTGCCTTAGTTGAAATATCTGATAATTCACTTGCTCGCAATATTTCATCACTTCGTTCATTTTACTATTATTTAATAGAATTTAAAGGATATGATAAAAATCCATTTATTCATGTTAAGCAAGTGAAACAGTCTAAAAAGATTCCTGAGTTTCTATTTTTCAATGAGATTGAACAATTACTTGATTCTATTGAAGTTGATGATTTTATGGGAGAGCGTAATAAGGTGATGTTTGAACTTATGTATGGCTGTGGATTGCGTGTTTCAGAACTTGTAAATTTGAAAGTATCAAATATTAATAGTGGTGATCGTATTGTTACCATATTTGGTAAAGGAAATAAGGAACGGATTGTACCATTCCATGTAAAACTCCAAAGCTTATTAGAAGATTATTTACTAAAACGAGCTGGATGTTCCATTGAACATGATTATGTCTTTTTCAATAAAAATAAAAAACAGTTAACATCTCGCGGTATTCAATATATACTTGATCAACTTGTGATCAAAAGTGGCTTGAATAAAAAGGTATCTCCGCATATGCTCAGACATTCCTTTGCAACGCATCTTTTGGATAATGGGGCTGATATTCGTATTGTTCAAGAATTATTGGGACATGAGAATATCTCAACGACTCAGATTTATACGCACGTATCGATTGATAAGTTAAAATCAGTGTATCAAAGTGCACATCCTCGTAATCAATAGAAAAAGAGCCGTATGGCTCTTTTTCTATTGATTTTGAAATTTATTTACTGCGGCTGCGATATTTGGAATAATTTGTTTCTTACGAGATAAGACACCTGGGATAAATTGGATATCCTCAACATCTTTTTTCTCACCTTCAAAGGCATAGTCAAATATTTGAGCTGCACTTCCGGCTGTAATGACATAGGATCCCTTATCTTTAATGTCGGTAATCATTACTAGACCAAGATCATATTTATTTTCATCGCATAAGGTATTCAGATGAGTACGAATGTCATCTTTAATTTCGAATACCTTATCACTGTCTACAACATTAATTTGTGAGATTGCGACATCATAGCCTTCAATATCAAATTCTTTGAAGTCAGTTAAAATCACTTCTTCAATCGATTTGTTTGAAAGGGTGGCACTGGCGTTAAAGATTTCGGCAGCGTACTCTTCAATATCAACTTCTGCAATTTCTGATTAGTATTTACCTAGCTCTACATCTTGTTTTGTGCAAGTTGGTGAATTAAAGTTCACTGTATCAGAAATGATTGCCCCAAGTAAGATACCTGCGATATCATGTGATGGTTTGATCTTATTTTCAATAAACATTTTTGTAATGATGGAATAAGTACTACCAATTATTTCATTTCTAAACATGACCGGGGCATTTGTGACGATATCGCCAATACGATGATGATCGATAATTTCAACTACATCAGCATCTTCAATTCCTTTGATACTTTGATTTGTTTCATTGTGGTCAACAAGAATTAATTTCATCTTGTCATAATTCCATAAGTGATAACGTGAGATAAAACCGGTTAAACGGTTTGCGTTATCAATAACAGGATACGTTCTAAAACGAGATTTTGAGATGATAGATGTGACTTCTTCAAGTGAATCTGAAGTATGGAAGCTTACAAGATCTTTTGTCATAATGAGTTTAATTGGAATCGCTTGGGCGATGGATTGAGACGTATTGAAAATATCTAGGGTTGTGTAAATGAGACCACAGTTATGATCTTTTGCTAACTGTTGAATTTCTTCTGATATTTGTTCGAGTTTAGCAAAACAAATAATAATGAGTGAAGCACCCGTTTCAATTGCTTTACGAATTGAGTGTTCTCGTGTACTCGATATTACAATTTTACGGTCATATCCAATTTCCTTCTTATCTACAAGTACTCCGGAACTGATTGAAATAATTCCAGAAGGGTTATAGTTTTTAGGTTCAACTAAGACATTTCCCCATACAACTTCAGCAAAGTTTTCAAAGGGTGTTTGAGCCATTAGTGTAAAGTCATTTTTAATAAGACTTAAAAGGACATCTGAAATCTGTCCTAGTGTTGCCATTCCTAAGAGATTTTTTTTCTCATTTACAATGGCAATGGCTTTGCGGTTATGATAACTCATAAGATCCCATGCTGATTTAATCGTCGCATCTTCACCAACAGTGAGTGAGCTGTCTATTTCAATATCTTTAAGTTGCATTGTTAACTTGGGCATTAAGCGTGGAGCGTCCATATTAAAACGATTTAAAATGTACGTTGTTTCTTGATTTAATTTCCCTAAACGTATTGGTAAAACATACTCACCAAGTTGTTGTTTTAAATTAGCATAGGCTAGGGTTGCACATATACTGTCTGAATCTGGATTTCGATGGCCAGTAATTAAAGTAGGATTGTTCATCATATCCCTCCTGTTTCAATAATTATAGCATAAAGCAAGTCATATTAAATCAGATTAAAAGTAAAAATAAACTAAATATTCTATATTTATAAAAATGTGGTATTATATAATAACTATAGCGAATACATTTTTGTATATATGGTATAATATGCGTAAGTTTATAAGGAGGCTTATTATGGGATTTAAAGAAAAAATGAAGAATTTTATAGCGCCAGAAGATGAAATGTTAGAACTTGATGATTATGATGTTTCAACAGCACTCAGTGATTATGAAAAACCTCGTAATAAAAATGCATCAAAATTAAGTAATAATGTAACGATGAAATTATATGAACCACGTTCATTTGATGAAACAGAAGTCATTGCAGCAGATCTAAAAAATCGAAAAGCGGTCTTCGTTAATTTCCATAGACTCCAAAAAGATTATGCTCAAAGAACGATTGATTTCTTAACTGGAGTTACCTTCGCCTTAGATGGTAAAATCGAAAAGGTTGGCCATAATACAATTTTATGTACACCTAGAACGATGGAAATTGAAGGTGAAATTAATTTAGATTTAGACGAACTATAAGTTAAAGATAGAAGGAGACGATCACATGTCAAAAAAAGAATCATTTGATATAAAACGTAAAGGTTATGATCGTTTTGCTGTCGATGCTTATGTAAGTCGTGTGAACCAAGAAAAAGAATTTTCACACGCTAAGTTAAATGTATACCGTAAGCAATTGGATTTTCTCAGTGAGCAGTTAGAACTGAAGCAAAATCAGAACATCCAACTGCTTAATGAAATTAAAAATGTTAATGATGTGATTGAGCAACATCAGCTCAATAATGACACTAGGAATAAATTAATTACAGAAGCTCAAATGGCTGCTGATAAGATTATCTTAGAGTCATTACAAATAGCTAAAGAAGTACTTGATACAGTGAACATGACATCGTATAATACTAGTGAGTATAAACAGGAGTTATTAGCTGTTATTGATCGGGTTCGAAATTCAGTGTCAGAAATTGAAATTATGAAGCCAATCGAAGTAGATTTAGATTTAGAACGTTGAACAAGCCATTTATTTTAAATAATTATTAGAGACTTCATGGGTGGTGAAAATGAAGAATTATGAAATAATGTATCACTTGGGAGTTAACAATAGAAATATTGTCGCAGACGCTGCGTTAAAGCAAATGAGTGTGTAATAGTAATATTACAAATTTAGGTGGTAACACGCTAAAAGCGTCCTTTAGTGAGACGTTTTTTTTATGAAAGAGGATGAAATATGAATTATAAAGATACACTATTAATGCCGAAGACTGATTTTGAAATGCGTGCAGGTTTAGTAAAGAAGGAACCTGTCTTTTTAGAACGATGGGCAAACAATGACTACTATGCTAAGTTTTTAGCTAAAAACGAAGGAAAGCCAAGCTTTGTGCTCCATGATGGTCCACCATATGCCAATGGAGATCTTCACTCAGGTACAGCAATGAACCGTATTTTAAAAGACTTTGTTGTGAGATCGAAAGCAATGGCTGGATACTATACACCATTCTATCCAGGATGGGATACACATGGATTACCCATTGAAAATGCAATTATTAAAACTGGAATTGACTACAAGAAAATTTCTGTAGTTGCTTTTAGAGAAGCATGTGAAGCCTATGCTTATGAACAAATTGCAAAGCAAAAAGAAACGATGAAACGCATGGGTACTGTTGCGGACTATAATAATCCATACATTACCTTAACAAAAGATTATGAAGCAGATCAGATTGCTACCTTTGGTAAAATGGCACAAGCTGGATTAATTTACCAAGGTCATAAGCCGGTTATTTGGTCACCAGCATCTGAAAGTGCACTTGCTGAATCAGAAGTTGTTTATAATGATCGTACAGATACTGCAATTTATGTTGCCTTTGATATTGTTGAGGGAAATGATGTATTAGAACATGGTAAGTTTGTTATTTGGACAACAACTCCTTGGACCATTCCAGCAAACTTAGGAATTTCATTAAACCCTGCATTTAACTATGCTGTTGTTGAAACAAAAATTGGAAATCTTATCCTACTTGAAGATAATGTTGATGCCTTATTAGCGAAATTCGAACTTGAAAACTTAGGTGTTAAAAAAGTTGTAAAAGGTGCACAGTTAGAATACATCAAAGCACAACATCCACTATATGAAGATGTTCAATCATTAGTAATGGTTGGAAATCACGTTAGTGCTGAAGAAGGTACAGGATGTGTACATACGGCTCCAGGACACGGTGCTGATGACTACAACATCGGTGTAAAATATGGTTTAAAACCTTATTCACCTGTTGATGCCCAAGGACACTTAACTGAAGAAGCCGGTGACTTTGTTGCGGGTCAATATTATGAAAAAGCGAACAAAACAGTAGTTAATAAACTGGATGAAGTTGGAGCCTTAGTGCTTCAAGAGAAAATTACCCATAGTTATCCATATGATGAACGTATGAAAACACCAATTATTTATCGTGCAACGGTTCAATGGTTTGCATCAATCGATAAGATTCGTGAAAAAGCACTTGCTGAAATTGCGAATGTTGATTGGAAAAATGAATGGGGAGAAGTACGTCTACACAACATGATCAAAGATCGTGGTGACTGGACAATTTCACGTCAAAGACAATGGGGACTACCAATTCCAATTATTTATGCAGAAGATGATACACCTATTTTTGATAAGGAAGTTTTTGATCATCTAGAAACCTTATTTAGAGAACATGGTTCAAAAGTATGGTATGAGCTTTCTGCGAATGAACTTTTACCAGATGGCTACACACATCCAAATTCACCAAACAATGTCTTTACAAAAGAAAAAGATATCTTAGATGTTTGGTTTGATTCAGGATCATCATTCAACACCTTAAAAAATCGTGGTCTTGGAAGTCAAGCCGATCTTTATTTAGAAGGTAGTGATCAATACCGTGGTTGGTTTAACTCTTCACTTATCTTAAGTATCGCAACAAACAACCAAGCACCTTACAAATCAGTCTTATCACACGGATATGTCTTAGACCGTTCAGGAGATAAGATGAGTAAATCGGTTGGAAATGTCATCGATCCTAACGATGTGATCTCACAAAATGGAGCGGATGTTTTAAGAATGTGGGCTGCTAGTATTGAATTTAAACAAGATGTTCGCTTTGCGGATGACGTTATTAAACAGGCAAGTGATGCATACCGTAAGGTACGTAATACGTTTAGATTTATGCTGGGGAATGTTTCAGACTTTGATATTACTAAGGATGAAGTTGCGTTTAATCAACTTAACAAATTTGATCAAGTCATGATGTATAAACTTAATGAATTAAACAAGAAAGTTCAAGCGGACTATGCAAACTTTGAATTCCAACAAGCAACCATTGCACTTTCACTCTTTTTAAACAATGAGTTAAGTTCATACTACTTAGATATTGCGAAAGATATCTTATATATTGAAAAGGCAGATTCACTACGCCGTCGCCAAGTTCAAACTGTTTTATGGTACACACTAGATACCCTAGTTAAACTCTATTCACCTGTTCTTGTCTTTACTACTGAAGAAATTAATGATCATTTCATGAAGCATGATTCAATTCATAATACACACTTTAATGAGGTAGCAGACTATAGTAGTATTGAAGCATTAGTATCTGAGTTAAGTGAGCTTGAAGTCTTACGTGATGAGGTCTTAAAAGCCTTAGAAGTTAAACGTGAATTAAAAGAAATCGGAAAACCACTTGAAGCTCATGTTTCATTTAATGTATCAAAAGAACAACAAGCTTCACTGACAAACTTCTTTGGAAATGACATTCACCAATGGTTAACCGTTTCAAGTGTTAGTTTTGAAGGAAATCAAGCTGAAAAAATTGTTGTAACAAAGGCCGTTGGTGAAGTATGTCCACGTTGTTGGAATGTCACTGCATCAAGTGCTGAAGATCATTTATGTTCACGTTGTGCTACTGTAATTAGTGCTGATCATGAGTAAATTAATCACATCTGTAAATAACGATCAGGTTATTAAATGGAGTAAGCTTAAACAATCTAAATATCAAAAGAAACTTCAGATGTATATTATTGAAGGGCGCCACATCATTGATGAGGCACTCAAAGCTAATCTTGAACTAGAAATTATTGTTACCGAAGAGAGTGGACTTGGTGGCGATTATATCGTTTCAAATGCAGTTATGAAGAAAATCTCTCAAAATGAATCGTCAAATGATATAGTTGCGATTGTGAAGATGAGTGATATTGATCGTCCACTGGGTAATAAGGTGGTCTACTTAGACAATATCCAAGATCCAGGTAATGCAGGAACGATCATTCGTACTGCGCTTGCCTTCGGATATGATACTGTTGTTTTAAGTGAAGGTGTTAATCGCTACAATCATAAACTCATTAATGCAAGTAAAGGGGCTGTCTTTAACATTAATATTGTTTCATCTTTACAATTAAATGCAGTCAGTGATGACTATCAAATCATTGGAACCTTAATTGATGAGAGTGCGCATGCACTTGACTCGATTGTACCAAGTGAAAAAATGATTGTTATCTTTGGTAATGAAGGTGTTGGAATAAGTGATGATATTATTGCCTTACTTGATCATAAGGTGTATATTCCAATGCATAACTTTGATTCTCTGAATGTCGGAATTACTGCAGGTATAATTTTGTATCATTTAAAGTAGGTGTCTATGCAAACAAAAAAAGTATCAACAAAATATTTATTTAAGGTATTCTTTAATTATTTCAAACCATACAAAAAGATCTTATTTTTAGATCTTTTTTGTGCGTCTTTAACGACAGTTTCAGCTTTAATGTTACCCTTGCTCGTTAAAACAATTACGAACACTGCGACGGAAGATTTGAGCAAACTCACATTAAAGCTCATATCAACAATAGGGCTTATTTATATTGGACTTGTGCTCATTGAAACCATTGCTAAGTTTGTTATGGACTCATGGGGCCATATTATGGGAGCCTTTATTGAAACGGATATGCGTCAAGACTTGTTTAAACATATTCAAAGTATGTCAATGCAATTCTTCAATAATACGAAGGTAGGACATTTAATGTCACGAATTACATCAGATCTTTCTGATATTTCTGAGTTTGCGCATCATGGTCCAGAAGAACTTGTTATATCATTTGTAACCATTGTGACAACATTCATCATTTTAAGTACGATGAGTTTAAGTCTTACGCTCATAATTTTTATATTTTTACCGTTTATGATTTATTTTTCTTCGAAGCTAAATGTACGTATGCGAGCAAGTTTTAAACGTCAAAGACAAATTGTAGGATCATTGAATGCGGATGTCGAAGATACTTTTCTTGGAATTCAAGTCGTTAAATCATTTGCCAATGAAAATATTGAAGTGAATAAGTTTGCGAAAAGTAATGAAGAATTTATTAAAGTTAAAAAAGATGTATATTTTACCTTAGCAGAATTTCAAAGTATCGTAAGAATTTTCGATGGTTTAATGTATATTGTTGTCGTAGTAGTAGGGGCACTGTATGTTAAAAACGCCCACATTGGTGTTGGTGATTATTTAGCCTATTTACTGTATGTTACAACACTTTTAACAAGTTTACGCCGTATTGTTCAATTTGCAGAACAGTTCCAACGGGGAATGAGTGGAATTGAGCGATTTGTTGAAATTATGGACACCCCCATTGATATTAAAGATAAGGTTGATGCCATTGAATTGCATGATGTAAAAGGTGATATTGCCTTCAATAATGTCGACTTTGCCTATGAAGATGGAAAAATGGTGCTTGAGGACTTTGATTTACACATTAAATCAGGCGATAGTATTGCCCTTGTTGGACCATCAGGTGGCGGTAAAACAACAATATCAAGTCTCATTCAACGCTTCTATGAAATAAGTAGTGGGAGTATTACGATTGATGAGCATAACATTCAAGATATTAGCTTAAGTAGTTTACGTGATAATATTGGTGTTGTTCAACAAGATGTCTATTTGTTCTCAGGGACAGTCTTTGACAATATTGTTTATGGACGACCAAAGGCTAAAATTAGTGATGTCATTAGTGCTGCGAAACTTGCAGGGGCAGATGATTTTATTAATGAGCTTGAGTATGGGTATGATACGTATGTTGGTGAGCGTGGTGTGAAACTATCGGGTGGTCAGAAGCAACGGATTAGTATTGCCCGCTTGTTCTTAAAAAATCCACCAATACTAATTTTAGACGAGGCGACAAGTGCCTTAGATAATGAAAATGAGCGTCTCATCCAACAATCTTTAAATGATCTCTCTCAAAATAGAACAACAATTACGATCGCGCATCGATTGACAACGATCAAAGATGTCGATAAAATTGTAGTAATTGATCAAAGAGGGATTGTAGAAGTTGGAAGTCATCAAACTTTGATGGATAAACAAGGATATTATTATGATTTATATAAACTATATGAATCAACTAATGGAGAGTGATTGTAATGCAACCTAAGTACTTAGTTGCGATTGACTTTGAAACAGCAAATAGTAATCCACACAGTGTATGTCAAGTTGGTCTTTTAGTATTCGAAGAGGGAGAACTCATTTTTGAATATGCGACGTACTTGAAGCCACCACTTGAGTACAATGAGTTTAATTACTATAACATTCAAGTCCATGGTATTACTGAACATATGGTTAAGAATGCTCCAACGTGGAAACAGGTGTATGGAAATTTCAAACAGTATTTTGATGATGCGATGTTTGTTGCACATAATGCATCATTTGATATGAACGTTTTAAAAAACATTAACCAGTATTACAACATTTCTTTACGACCATCACCATATTAATGTACGGTTGAACTTTCAAGAAAAGTTTATCCATATTTACCCAATCATAAACTAAATACAGTCAGTGAATATTTGGAAATTGATCTGAAACATCATGATGCGCATAGTGATGCATATGCAAGTGCGATGATCGTTTTTAAGACATTACAGAATGTTGATGAGAAACTTGTTTCATCTTTATTTGAAAAAACTAACATGAAGAAGAAAATATTGTCAATTTAGTTACATTTAACTTACATTATGATACAATAGATTGTGACTTGGAGGTTGTTTATGGAAAAATTCTTAAATAACGCCTTATTTTGGCAAAAATTAGATACAATTTATTTATCAAGTGAATTGGTCATTGATAAACCAAAAGGATATGTTCATCCACTGTATGCAAATTTAATTTATCCTGTAGATTATGGGTACTTAAAAGATACGCTTTCATTTAATGAAGGTATCTCAACTAATCGCGGAACTGGTAACAACGGTCTACAGCATTTAATTATTACAGGTGATATCTTAAAAAAAGATATTGAAGTCAAATTATTAGTTAATTGTGTTGAGACTGAAGTGAGAGAAATATTAACATTTTTAAATCAAACTGATTTACAAAAAGCGGTATTAATTACGCGTGATAATATTATCCCAAGTTGGGGCGAAACAGATTAGGAAAAACTAAAATTCATCTTAATATTATATTGAGGTGTTAATTATGAAGGGAGTAGTATTCAGTACTACTTTTTTTGTACTCATATTTGTGATCTTTCTTAGTTTTAGTAATTATATTTACTTTGATCATAACCGGAGCTTGATTAATCGATCCTTTAAATCTGCACTTATTCAAACAGCAGAAATTCAAAGTGAGTCTCAAGATAACTTTGATACGATTCTGGATACGTTTTTATTAATCATTGAAGATAATCTCCCCAAAGGATTTGATTATTCATTTAGCTTATATGGCTATCATCAAGATCCTTTACTTATTCGCATTAAGCTGAGTGCGAAAAGTAAGCATGGAAATTATCATTATGAGATGGAAGAAACAATAGTACAAAAGGAGGCAGAAACAAATGAATAAAAATAATGTGAAAATTGGATTAGGTTTAATTGGATTATTTGTTGTTAATTTCTTAGTCTTTAAAATCGCAGTAAGCCGTGAGATTGGTTTAATCGAAATTCCAGTAGTAAAGCAAGTCATTTTTCCAAGAACTAAAATAGAGGATTCAATGATTAAAATGTTAGAAGTCCCATCAAGTTTTGTATCAGATGCAATGTATACCGATAAAGAAGATATATTAAATCTTTACAGTGACATTCAAACGATGATACCAATAGGTTCACCATTTTATAAAAGTGTGCTCTTTAATGAGTCTGAACTTCCAGATTATCCTAAAATTCTATTGAAGGAAAATCAAGTTGTCTATACCTTAGATACAAATCTTGTGAAACTATCTGGAAATAGTATTGTGGTAAATCAAAAAGTTGATTTAATTACGACCTATCGAAATAAGAACGAGTCACCCCTTGTTGATGTTTTAGTATCATCGGTACGTGTAATCGGGGTTAAAGATAAAAAAGGTATTGATGTCTTGAATCCTAAGAGTTCAGGGACGCCCCATCTAGTCCTCTTAGCGCTCGATAGTGATTTACTTGCAATTGTTAGAGCAGCAGATGAAATTGCATCCTTAGAATTGTTTGCACATTCAAAAGTTTTAAATGAAGAATCTGTTTTGAATACTGAGGCCAAAATTTTGGAGGTTATTAATGAGTAATTTTGATTTTGGTAAATTTCAAGCGTACATTGATGAAGAACATATTACGGACATTAATTACAATGGACATGAGATTTGGATTGATCACATTGAAAAGGGAAGATATAAGGTAAGTGATGTCATGAGTGCACATGAGGTTGAAAACTTTTGTTATCGCTTTGCAAACTATGCCAATAAACAGTTTAATTACTCATATCCAATACTTGAAAGTGAGACGGATACCTTACGCATTAGTTTGATTCATAATAGCATTGCAAAGTCTGGATACTCAATATCAATCCGTAAAACACCCCCATATCTTCGACTACATACTGAGGAACTTATCGCATCAAACTATGCAACAAAACAACTTGTTGAATATTTAGAATCAAAGGTAAAAAAACGCAAAAATATACTCATCAGTGGTTTACCTGGTGTTGGAAAAACAGAATTATTAAAATACTTAACAACATTCATTGTTGGGCGTGAGCGCGTCATTACGATTGAAGATAACCTTGAAATAAGATACAACGTCATCCACAAGGATAAGGATAGTGTTGTGCTTAAAATCAATCAAAACGTTGATTATCGAGATGCAATCAAGGCCAGTCTTAGACAGCGCGTAGATTGGTTACTCTTAAGTGAAGTTCGAGGACAAGAAGTTGTGGAGCTTTTACAAGCAGTCTCAACGGGATCATCACTCATTAGTACTATTCATGCGGAAAGTGCTAAACTCATCCCAAAACGTCTGTTACATATGTTTCCAGGTAATGAAATTGCAAATGAGAAAATAATGTATCGCATCTTTGAAACAATTGATGTAGGTATTCATATTGAATCATTAATTAGTGAAGCTGGGATTCAAAGATACATCCAAGAAGTAGTAACGTATCATATTGATGAATTTGATCAATTTCAAACAGAAGTAATATATGAACATTCAAAAGGGATGGTGAAAAAGTGATCGTTAGTTTTGGAGTACTAGCAACATGTTTTATCCTCTTCTTTCTTTACAATCAATTTTTTGAACTTAAACAAATTATGAAGCGACCCAAGTCAGTCATTGTTAGTCTATATGATCAACATTTCAACTTTCAAAGTCAAATGACGCTCATCAAATTTTATCTTCCGCTGTTTACAATTATCATTTTTGTAACGGCACTGGCGAAATTATTAAACTTAAACAATGTGTACACCATATTATTTGTACTTATTCAAATTAGTTTTATACCACTCATCTTATTGTTTAATATGTCCTATTTAAAAAGTATGAGTGAATATCGAAATTTAACGACATACTTAACACAATTTATACTCGTATTTAAATCGTTTGGTAAGGTTGTGCAAACTTTAGAACAGTTAGACCAAACACTCGATACGAAAACAAATGATGTTATATCAACAATGATTGATCAATTAAAAAGTGGTGAAAGTTTAAAAACAGCTTTCAATATTCATATAAAAATGTATCCTCACTTCATCGTCAACAATCTTTATGCACTTGTTGAAAATATTGAAAAGTATGGAACCCATAATTATTTTGATGCACTCAATCTGATTCAAGATGATATTGATGATTGGTTGGATGATCTGGATGAGTACTATACGCAAAAAAAGCAGGTCGTTTACAAAATTAATACCTTAATCATCTTTGCCTTTGTTATTGCTTTAATTGCAATGCGCATGCTCTTTTCAGTGTCATTGAGTACAAATACAAATCTATATCAAAGTGTCATTTTTAGTTTTTGTCTCATTGAGTATTTTACGTATGTGTTCGGACAATATTATTTACAGGGGGATTTTATTGATGAGAGTGAAATTGTATGAGTATTCTATTATTTTATGCTCTTGTTATTCTCGCATACTTTTTCTTTGAACATGCTATTGCACAAACTGTAAAGAAATACATATATGAGGATAATTTAGAGTTAATCCTTAAAATTACTACAGATCAACATTTGGATGAGTTTCAAAATTTACGATATAAAAAGATGAGTCAAATTGTACTTTTTGGACTTTTATTTCCACTCTTAAAGTTTAATGTATATTTTATATTAACCATTGTTATCGCAAGTATTTATTCGTATAAACTACCATATTTGCGACTAAATAAACAATATAAGCATAATATTGCTCTACTTCGTTTTAGTTTTCCAGTGTGGTTACGTCAAATTCAAATACTTCTTTATAATCACAATGTTATTAATGCAATTGAGTTAACGATAGATAATGCACCACACATATTGAGTGATCAGCTGGAAAGTCTTGTTAAAAGTTTAAAGAAGAATCCAAATGATCTGGATGCCTTTAATCAATTTATGATTGAATATCGCATTCTTGAAATAGATCGTGCTATGAAACTCTTATATCGAGCATATACTGTTGAACAAGACGATACGCGCATACAATTATCTCGTATGATTGAGTCAACAACTAAGTGGATGAAACAAGAGCGAAGAAAACGTAATGAAGCTGTATTGAAACAATACGAATGGCTTGGAATTCTACCGTTATTAAGTGTCACCGTCATCTTTATGATTATGATGGTTGGACTTATTAATAATTTATTTGGAAAGGGGGGTGGAATATGAAAGCATTCTTTGAAGAATATGGACTTGTATTAATTGTAATTGTCTTAGCGACTGCAATGTTAAGTTTCTCTACTGATTTCGGGAAAACGATGCAAGGATCATTAAATGACATGTGGGACAGCATGACTGAAGGTGATGTCTAGTGAAAGGCGCCTATGAGTATTTTGTCTTAGTTTTCTTAGGTATGACCTTTGTGTTAATGGGGTTTTCAATGGTTGAAGTTATGTTAGATTACAATCAAGCTCGACTGTATCAGGAAACAATTGTTTCACTCATTGAACGACATCATCGCTTTGACGAAGATATCGCAAACCTCATTAAAGAGCGACAGAAAATATGTAATAAATGTCAATATCAAGTCATAAAAAATGCTGAACATTACGAAGTGAGTGTACTGTTTAAACTTGACATTAAAATCTTAGCTTACAAGAAAAATGCCTTGATAAAGACTTATACCCAAAGAATATTGTAGCTTTGGGTATTTTTTATTGAAGTTAGCGTAAAAAAAGATTAGAATACGTATAGGTGATATTATGTTAATTACAGTAGATATAGGCAATACCGATATCGTAACCGTTTTATTTGATGAAAACAAGCACATTGTAAAACAAGATCGTATTAATTTAAAAAGTGTTTTAGTGAATAGTAATTTAGATTATTTTGATAATCTTTTTGTTGAATGGAATTTAAAAAACATTAACTACATCGTTGCGTGTGTTGTTCCTGATATTCTCAAAAGTGTTGAAGATAAATTTTTAGAATTGAGTAATGCACGTGGAATCATTCTTGAATCTCACATGTTACCTAATTTTACGAACGATAAGTCTGAGGTTGGAACCGATTTAATTGCGGTAAGTTTCCCATTTCGAAAAGAAGCAATTCCAACTGTTGTAGTAGATATGGGAAGTGCCAGTAAAATAATTCTAGTTTTAGATGGACAACTAAAAAGTGTCGCTATTATGTTAGGTGTTCAAAATACAATGCTCGCATTAGCGAGTCGGATCAAACATCTTCCTGAAGTTAAGTTAGAATTTCCTGATGAACTTTTAGGAGAAACAACGGTTACAGCAATTCAGGCTGGACTCATGTATTCGCAAGCTTATGGTATCAGAGGTTATGTAGATGAGATTGAACAATCACTAAAACAGCCTATTAAGCGAATTCTAACCGGAGGAATTGGTGCGATATTCAAGGATAAACTAACAGAATTTACGTATGAGCCAACCTTATTAAATGATGGTTTATATGCTATTTATCAAGAGGTCATTCAAAATGATTAATATCGGTATATCCATCGTAACAACAATAATGTCTCTATTATGTTTAATCATGATCATAAGAATTAAGTTGAACACAAAAGGGAGTATGTTATTTCAACAGTTTAGCCTCGTTATTTTAAGTGGGATCTTATTAATAATTAACAGTGTTGTTTCATTATATGTTCAACATCAATATTTTGAACTGCTTAATACCTTGAGTTTTATACTTTTAAATTGGTTTTTAATCAAAGCATGGGCTACAACCTATAATCAAATTAGAAAGCAAAAGGTTACATTATTTTTAAAGGTTTTATTAATGTTTGAATGTATTGTTGCACTATTAAATATTTTTGATTTAAATATGGAAGTAATTGTTAATGTGAGTACATATAATATATTGAATACAATGGTCTTATTTTTTATCATGATACTTTTCATTCGTTATCAAACAATAAAGAGTAGTATTAACTCACGTTCTGTTATTATTACATTAGTCGGTTTTATG
Organism: Erysipelothrix sp.; assembly: GCA_012512805.1. Classification (GTDB taxonomy): domain Bacteria; phylum Bacillota_I; class Bacilli_A; order Erysipelotrichales; family Erysipelotrichaceae; genus JAAZDN01. Next base: position 50,552 of record JAAZDN010000075.1, read on the forward strand.
ATGGCTTTAATGGGTGTGAATGGCTTATTGTATCCGTATCATCTTATATTTTTAACACTATTTAGCATCTTATTGTTTATCTTTAGTTTGAATATTTGGGATGATGTTAAACAATCATCGTATTATTAAATTGCATTTTTCAATAATTAGCGTATAATGTATTTATTCATATCAAGAATGAGGGAGAGAGTTAGCTCATAGAACTCATACCAACCTGCAATGCAAGGTGGTAATGCTAACGTCGATAGTTATATTTCGTCAACATCTCTTTCTTGGGGTGTTTTTTAATGAAAGAAGGGTTAAAATGAGTTATTTATTTACAAGTGAGTCCATTACGCCAGGTCATCCAGATAAATTGTGTGATCAAATAGCGGATACAATATTAGATGAAGCTTTACGACAAGATAAGTACAGTAAGGTCGCGATTGAGTGTTCAATCAAAGATGAATTGATTATGATTTTTGGAGAGATTACATCAGAAGCAACAATTGACTATGCAGCGATTGCAAAAGATGTTGTGAAATCAGTAGGGTACACTGAAGAGTATGAAGTAATTACTAAAATATCAGCACAATCTTCAGAAATTAATACTGCTGTTGTGAAGTCAAATGAAATTGCAGCAGGAGATCAAGGGTTAATGTTTGGTTATGCTGTAAATGAAACAGAAAACTATATGCCTCTTTCTATCGAACTTGCGCATAATCTTTCACGTCAATTAACAAAGGTATTTCAAGAGCAATCAGAAAATATTCTAAAGCCTGATGGTAAAACACAGGTTACGGTTGAATATAAAGATAATGAAATACACCGTATTGATACAATAGTATTATCAACACAACATTATGCTGAGATTACACAAGAATTTTTAAGAGACTATATATTAGAACATGTTATTCTTCCAATTGTAGATTCATCATTAATAGATGATCAAACAAAAATAATTATTAATCCAAGTGGTTCCTTTATTGTTGGAGGATCATTCGGTGATAGTGGGACGACGGGTCGTAAGATAGTTGTAGATACATACGGAGGACATGGACGAATTGGTGGAGGCGCTTTAAGTACGAAAGATCCATCAAAAGTTGATCGTAGTGCAGCATATTATGCACGTTATGTCGCTAAGAATATTGTTGCGAATAAACTTGCTGATCGCTGTGAAATTCAAGTTGCGTATGCAATAGGACTTGTTGATCCTGTATCAGTGTATATTGAAACATATGGTACTCATAAAATTCCCGTTCATGAAATTTTGGAAATCGTTAACAATAATTTTGATTTCTCAGTAAATAACATTATTACTGAACTTGATTTACTCCGTCCAATCTATGCTGATACGGCTAATTTTGGTCACTTTGGACGTGCTGATATTAAATTCCCATGGGAAAATGTAAAAGACTTAAAATAAATAATTATTGTGTGCATGTTTCAACCATGTGTGCTATAATATAAAAGAATAAGTCTTATACGGTATGTTAGGTTAAATAACGCTTCTATATACTACTTATTTAGAAATGGAGGTAGTAATTATGGAAACTGGTACTGTTAAATTTTTTGACAACGCAAAAGGATTTGGTTTTATTACAATTGATGGAACTGAAAAAGATGTATTTGTTCACTTCACAGCAATCGCTGCTGACGGATACAAATCATTAAACGATGGAGATCGCGTTGAGTTTGAACTAGTAACTGGAGATCGTGGCGAACAAGCAGCGAACGTCTCAGTTATCTAATTAGACAACTAAAACAGAAAAGAAGGGAGAAGGGTAACCTTCTCTTTTTTAATTGTTTAATGGTTTAAAAAAAGGAAGTTTTCACTTCCTTAGCTTATTTCAATTTTTTGTAAACACCAAATGCAATCGTTTGTGGACCAGTATGCGTTAGAATTAATGGATACAATTGTTTAACAACAATATTTATTCCTTTTTCTTTAAACCATTCAGCATAGTGTTCTGCCTCATCTTCAAGATCAGAGTGTAATAAGTACCAAACGTAATCATCTGAATTTGGATATTTTTCAACAAGTTGTTCAGCAGCCTTTAAAACAGCCTTCTTACGTGTTCTTACCTTATCATGGGCATCGATAACACCGTTATCAAGACTGAGTATCGGATTAATCTTTAATAGATTAGCTAGAGCTGCAGCCTGTGATGAAATACGTCCACCTTTTTTAAGGTGATTAATATCAAAGGGAACAATGTGAGCATACATCTTTTCATTTAATTCGACAATTTCTTTAATTTCAGCTATTGATTTTCCTTCATTTACAAAGTTAACAACTGCTTCATAAATAACATAGAGTGGATAAGCAACCGCATCAGTATCTAAAACGGTAACACGACCATTGTATTCTTGTGACAAAGCATAGGCACTTGAATATGAACCACTAAGGCTCTTAGATAAGGTTATATAAATAATTTCATCATGTGTTTTTAAAGCTTCATCCCACATTTGCATTAACAATCCGATGGATGCTTGTGACGTTGACATATCGCGACCTTCATTTAAAAAGGTCTTATATTTATCTAATGATAATTCCTCTTCATCAATATATTCTTTACCGTCAACAGTAATTGTAAAACGGGCAACGGTTAAATTTTCTTTAACTTCTAACTCTTTCGGAATATCTGCCGAAGAATCTAACATAACTTTAATTTTCATAATTCTCTCCAATCTAAGTTAATTATAACAAATTAATTAAAATTAACACTAATTTCGAGTGTATTCACAAAACGTTCACTTAACGATTATTAAATTAATGTTTATTTTATTTGATAATTTCAAACTTAAAAGATGTTGATTAATAGAAATGAAAGAAGTGCTTGTCTTATTTTTGTCGTAAAAGTAAAATTAGAGAAGAAAAGTACTTTTATAGTTTACTTTTATATTCAAATAGTGTAATATACTTAGAGTACCGATTAGGTATTAATGGCGGTCGTGGTGAAGCGGTCAACACACCGGATTGTGGCTCCGGCACTCGCGGGTTCAAATCCCGTCGGTCGCCCCATTAAAAAAATAACAGAGAGATGACTATTTACAAATGGTTTTCTCTCTTTTTTATTGTACTGATCATAAGAGTACTAAGGTGATCAATCATCATTTAATACAAATTAATGCGTCGATATGAGTGGTACATATTTACATAAATCTTAGGATAAAACACAATATTTCGCAATTTTTAGATTATAATTATGAAGATACATTTATAATGTATACATAACACTATAATAGATAGTCTTAAAATTTAGGGAATATGCTAAAATATATAAGTTATCGGAGGTAAGAATGAATATAAAAAGAAAACAAAAAATCTTTTTGCCAAATGTTATTTTACTGATCACAGGTTTGATTGTAATTACATTTAGTGTAATTGGAATCTTATTATTGAGCTTTGAAAAAACACAGGCACCAACAGTCTTGAATTCACAGTCAAATGAGTTCTATGTGATTGGTAAAGATCCAACAGCAATTCAAAAAGAAAAATTTACTGAATTAACGAAGCAATTAAATGAAAAAGAAGTTAACTATGTGACGGTTTCTGATCTTGTTGCCCAATCATTTGTTATTGACTTTTTTAACTGGTCAAATAAAGATGCAGCATATGATGTTGGTGGACTTCAGTACATGTTTGATCCAAGTACTTTTAATAAGGTGGCACATTTTGATTATTATCAAAAGGTTGATGTTTTTAAAGAAGCATATGGAAGTGCAAACTTACCAACTGTTAAAAGTGTCGTAAGTAAAACAGACAGTGCGGATGATTATGAAATAGAAGGTCAAATGTATAAGGCATATAGTTCAACTGTGAAGTGGGACTATGCAGCTGCAAATGGGATAGATATTTCAAAATTTGTATCAGAATGTGAATTATTAATGATCAACGTCGATGGAAAAATTGTTATTGTTGAAGTATCAATGATGGATAATCAAAGTGTAAATAATGGAGCGAAACAATATGAATAGAAATCAAAAACAATTTGCTTGGATAAGTACATTACTTACTATTTTTCCAATTATTTTACTTGGGCTCATAATTATTGGAGTTTCACGTTACAGTTCGATTTCTAAAAAGATCTTTATTGCCATTTATATTGTTTACCTTATTGTCTCATTAGCACTACTTGTAATGACAATTCGTGTTAATGCTTCACAATCAAAACGGATTAGATCGGCATTCTTAGGAGCTGTTTTAGTTTTTACAGCGTTAACAGGCTATGGCTTTTATATCGTTAACGTTGTAAATAGTAATGTTGATCAAATTGTTCGACAAGGTAAGTATCAGACGTATGAGGCAGCTTTTGTCGTTAAGAAGGGCTCGTATACTCATGTTGATGAATTAAAAGATAAAAAAATTGGTATTATCGAAAGTGAAAATTTCATCGAAGGACATATTATGCCGATTGATGAGAATGAACAACTAAAATATGAAAATAATGAAGTTAAAACGTATCTTTCATATTCACGTTTAATGAATGCACTTGCAAATGAAGAGGTTGATTATATTTCATTACCAGCCAATTATTCTACACTTTATGCAAATGATGAACAACTCTCTGAATTAGTTGAAAATTTTGAAACAATACATAGCTTTACTCGTGAATACGAATTAAAGACAAATGTAACAAATGTTGATATAAATGTTTCACAAGAACCATTTACAATGCTCATTATGGGAAATGATGGTGGCCGAACAGATTCACTCATGCTAGCAACTGTAAATCCTAGAAATATGCAAATCACACTAACAAGTATTGCTCGTGATAGTTATGTACCAATAGCGTGTTATCCAAATCAAAGCTATGATAAGATTAACCATGCTCGTACTATCAGCCGTGATTGTACACTTAAAACGGTTGAAAATTTAATGGACATTTCAATTGACTTTTATGTTGAAGTTAGCTTCCAAGGATTACTCGATATTGTAGATGCTTTAGGAACGATCCCAATTGATTCTCCAGCTACCTTCCATGGTAATATTGTCCGTAAGGGTGTTGTTGGTGGGGTTACTGTTCATAAGGGTTTACATGATCTCAATGCGGATCAAGTCTTAGCCTTTGTCCGTGAGCGTAGTAGTTTTGTCGGGGGAGACTTCCAACGTCAAATAAATCAACAACAGGCAATATCTTCGCTCATCAGTTCAATTGCGGAAACACGTGATATTAATGTCCTTTTAAACATCATTAAAGCAACAAGTAATAATGTTGAGACAAACATGTCAGTCTCACAGTTAACAAGTTTAATGAATTTAGCGATCAATCGTATGGAAAGTACGTATCTTGGTGCGAAAGATATTATGACAATATATGGTAGTCGAATTACGGGTCAATCCACAATGCACTATTCACCAGATTTTGATTTTGATCTGTATTATTATGTTCCTTACAAAGGATCAATCGCAGATAATAAAAAATTAATCAGTATGAACATGCGTGAAGATGGACTCTTAGAAATTCCTAAGGCCTTTAGTTACAGCGCAAAAGAAGAGTACAGTGCACCTGTGTTCACCAGTGATTTTTATTATGAAGCGATTGACACAAGCATCTTTGGAGATGCGAAACGTCCTGAAACATCTGATGAAGAGAAGGAAGTAACATTAATTGAATTAAAAGGGAAGACAATAGAAGAGGCTGGTGCTTACTTAGAAGAGCATGGATTCACATATACAGTTGTAGCTGAAGATATTGTCATTACGGATAAGGACTATCTTGACGGTGTTGTCATTGTAGATAGTGTGACAGAAGGCATCGTAATGGATGAAGAAAACTCACATATTAATCTAAAGGTCATTAAATATAAATATGAAGGTCAAACTGTAAATCCAGATCCAGAAGTCGATCCTGAAAATCCTGAAGTTCCTGAAAATCCTGAAGTTCCAGAAACACCGGAAAATCCA
>JAAZDN010000076.1 GCA_012512805.1 Erysipelothrix sp.
GAAATCCTGTTGCGGATGTAGTTGCAGGGTGGTTTGATTTCTTTATGAAACATTTATTGAGTTTAGGATGGCAAGGGGCAACCCTTCATGATCCTTGTGCAGTTTTAACAGTTATTTATCCTGAACTCTTTGAGTTTAAAGACTTGTATGTAGAAGTGGAGTTGAATGGACAGTATACTCGTGGAGCAACCGTTCCTGATTATTATGGTTTAAAGAACCATGCGCCAAATGTACAAGTAGCTATGAACATTGATCGTGAAAAGTTCATAGAGATACTTATTAATTGTTGTCGCTATTATTCAGAAGAAAAGGAGCAAGCATGAGAATGAAAACACCTGTTTGGATCGATTCAGATTGTGGCATCGATGATGCAATTGCGCTACTAGCAGCTTTTAAGTTAGATTCATTAGACATAAAGGGAATTTCTGCAGTATGTGGTAATGTAGAGGAAGAAAAAACATTTGTTAATAATCGAAACATTGCCTATATGGCGAATCGAAAAGATATTAAAGTGTATCATGGGGCGACAAAGCCACTGAATATCACTTTAGAAACAGCTAGTCATGTTCATGGAAACAATGGACTTGGAAATATTGTAATTGATGAATCGGATGCGCCAGTTGAAACTGAAATGGCCTGGGATATGATTTATAAAGCGGCCAAAGAAGCCAATGGAGAATTAGAGTTGGTAGCGGTTGGACCACTGACCAATGTGGCGATTGCGATTGCTAAGTATCCTGATTTAGAGAAGTATATTAAGCGATTACTGATTATGGGTGGAGCAATTGAGGGTGGTAATGCTTCGACAGCTGCTGAATTTAATATTTTTGCAGATCCTCATGCAGCACAAGCTGTATTTAAATCCGAGATCCCTAAGGTGATGTTTGGGTTAGATGTGACGCTACAATCATCCCTTAATCTAAATGACTTAAATCGTCTCAAAGCGAAAGATTCAACGGTCTCCAATTTCTTCTTGGAGTCCATTAAAACATTAATGAAGTTCTATGATGCCATAGGATATAAGGATACTGTTTGTTTACACGATGCGTGTCCGATCCTATATTTACAATACCCAGAACTTTTTAATGGAAAAGTAGCTGGAGTTTATGTAGAAACCCAAGGACAAATTACTTTTGGTAAAACAGTAAGTGATCTGCATAGTGATTTCAAGTTTGATAAACGGGATACTTTAGTCATGTTATCGGTTAATCAACAAGTATTTTCGAAGACAATTGAAGATTTACTTCTAAGTTATTAAGGAGGTAAGCGAATGAGTGTATTAGTTATTGGTAGTTGTAATGTTGATATTTCGGTTTCTACGAGTACATTACCTAAAATTGGACAGACAGTTTTAGGGCACGAAATCAATTACTCCTTTGGTGGCAAAGGTGCTAACCAAGCGGTAGCTTGTGGTAAGCTGGGTGCAGATGTAACTTTTTTGAGTTGTGTGGGAAGTGATGAGCATGGACAAAAGATTATTGATTATCTAAAATCAGTGAATGTGAAGTGTGAGCGCATCAAAGTATCTTCATCTAAACCAACAGGAACTGCTATTATTAGTCTTGATTCACAAGGCCAAAACACGATTATCGTGATTGCTGGGGCGAACTC
>JAAZDN010000002.1 GCA_012512805.1 Erysipelothrix sp.
GCTCAAGCTGCAGATGCGGGAGATAAAGAGGCGAATGATCTATTAATTACAGCTAACTTACGTCTTCTTGTATCAATAGCTAAAAAATATATTGGTCGTGGTATGCAACTTTTAGACTTAATTCAAGAAGGAAATACTGGTTTGATGCGAGCAGTTGAAAAATTTGACTATCGTAAAGGATTTAAATTTTCAACGTATGCAACATGGTGGATCAGACAAGCGATTACACGTGCAATTGCCGATCAAGCACGTACAATTAGAATTCCAGTCCATATGGTTGAAACGATCAATAAATTAACACGTATTCAAAGACAACTTGTTCAAGAGTTTGATCGTGATCCGACAGCTGAAGAAATCTCTGAAGTAATGGGAGACGGAATGACACCTGAGCGAGTCCGTGAGATTCAAAAAATTGCTCTTGTTCCAGTATCATTAGAAACTCCAATTGGAGAAGAAGATGACTCACAACTCGGAGACTTCATCGAAGATAAAGTTACGGTTTCACCAACTGAATATGCAAACAATCAGTTATTAAAAGAAGAAATTGATAATGTTTTACTCGACTTAACAGAACGAGAAGAAAAGGTCTTACGATTAAGATTTGGACTTGAAGATGGACGTACACGTACTCTAGAAGAAGTAGGACGTGAGTTTGATGTAACACGTGAGCGTATTCGTCAAATTGAAGCGAAGGCTCTTCGTAAATTAAAACATCCAAACAAATCAAAACGTCTTCGTGAATTTATGGAAGATATGTAATGATCTCTGAGCGATTAAAAATGATTGCTAATATGGTAAGTAAGGGGCTGATTGTCGCTGATATTGGCAGTGACCATGCTCTTTTACCATGTTATTTAATCTTGAATCAAATAAGCCATAAAACGTATGCCATCGACAATAAAAAAGGCCCACTACAAAGGGCTAAACTAAATATTGAAAAATATGAACTTCAAGATAAGGTTTTCGAAATCCTTGATGATGGTTTAAACAATTTACCACGTGATGTTCAAAGTGTCGTCATTGCCGGTATGGGCGAAAAAACTATTGAAACGATACTATTAAATGATCTAGCGCGTGCAAAAGGTTTAGATGAAATCATTTTTCAATCAAATACTGACTGGCCTGAGTTTCGTATGTTTTTAAAAAAACATGGTTTTTCAATCATTGATGAGAAATTTTTAAGCTTAAATAAGCAAGATAATCTATTTGTAAAAGCAAGGTATACAGAAATTTCTAACATAGAAAATATAGTTGTTGGTGATCTTCTGATCATGGATGATGCATACCTCAACTATTTAGAAAATGAATTACAAAAATATGAAGATATTCTTCAATTTAATCCCAAATTGAAGTTTAAAATTGATGTAATAAAAAATGTATTAAACAAGTAAAAAATATAAAGAAAGTAGGTGAAATTATGTCAAATTTTAAGAAACATAGCTTTAGTGAGAAAACAATGGCCTTTTTGGATGCGAATAATTTTACAGAATTAACACTCATTCAAGATGCCTCGGTAGACTCTATCATTGCAGGTAAGGATTTAATTGCTGTCGCTGATACAGGAACTGGAAAGACACATGCATTTTTAATTCCGTTAATGGAAAAAATCAACAGTGATGAAGCACGTACACAGGCGATAATAACAGCACCAACACGTGAATTAGCATATCAAATTTATGATTTTGCACTCGTAATGAAAGAAGTTGACCCACAATTAACAATCGAACTTGTTATTGGGGGGACAGATCGTAATAGAATGTCAGATCGACTTGTTAAAAATCCACATATTGTCATAGGTACACCCGGTAGAATTAAAGATATGTTCGTTGATGAAGCTGTATTAAGAGCTGATTTGGCGGATATTATCATTGTTGATGAGGCGGATATGACCTTTGAATTTGGTTTTTTAAATGATGTAGACCAAATTATTTCACGCATGAAAAAAGATGTTCAAGTTGCGGTATACTCTGCAACGATACTTAAAGAAATGAGTACATTCTTAGATAAGTATTTAGAACAACCAAATACTATTCGTATTAAGAAAAGTGAAGCATTTAGTCCAAATATCGATCACCATTTGATCAGTACAAAGCATTTAAAATATGAAGAAACACTATATAATTTGCTTCAAACAATCAATCCATATGTATGTGTTATCTTTTGTAAAACACGTGAAGAAGTTGATAAGACCTTTGATTATTTACGCAGTAAAAACTTAAAAACATTAAAAATTTCTGGTGGGCAATCATCACGTGAACGTATTCGTTCACTCAAAGATTTAAAATCACAGGAATATACATACATTGTAGCAACAGACATCGCAGCTCGTGGGCTAGATATTGATGGAATAACACATGTTGTAAGCTTAGGATTACCATCTGATTTAAATTTCTATACTCACCGTGCAGGTCGTACGGGTCGTAGTAATCGCCATGGTACTTCGTATGTAATTTATGATAAGGTTGATGTAAGTTCAATCTTCAGTTTAAAAAATCGTGGTATACACTTTGAGTTTAAACAAATAAGAAATAATGAAATTGTGGACGCTAAGAGTATTTTTAGTGAACGTAAAGATAACTATAACGAAGACAAAGAAATTGCGAAAGTATTGTATCGTAAAAATGCTAAAGTTAAACCTGGATATAAGAAAAAACGTAAACAGGAGATTGATCGTATTAAACAAAAACGTCGCCGTGAAATGATACGTAAGAGTATTAAAGAACAACAGGTTGAACGTGGAAAAGCAAGTCAAGCCGAGAAGCGAGGTAAATAATGATTAAAATAGGTAGTCATGTTGGAATGAAAGCTCCAAAATATTTGTTAGGTTCTGTTGAAGAAGCACTGTCTTATGGTGCAAATGCCTTAATGGTATATACAGGTGCTCCACAGAATAGCCGTCGTACTGCACTTGATAAACTATTTCTTCCTGAAGCACATGCATTAATGAAAGAGAATAATATTGATAATCTTGATTTAATTGTACATGCCCCATATTTGATCAATTTAGGAAATACAGTAAAACCTGAAACCTTTCAAGCTGGAATTGACCTTTTAACGGTTGAAATTGAACGTTCAATTGCTTTTAAGGCGAAGTATATGGTCTTACATCCTGGTGCCCATGTTGGTGCTGGAAGTGAACTTGCAATACAATCAATCATTAAAGGATTAGATATTGTAAATGAAAATAACAATGATTTAATTATTGCCCTTGAAACAATGGCTGGAAAGGGTACAGAAATTGGACGTACTTTTGAAGAAATTGCTCAAATTATTGCAGGTGTTAAACGTCCAGAAATGTTAGGTGTAACACTTGATACATGTCATATCCATGATGCCGGCTATGATGTTTCAGATCTTGATGCCTTACTGAATGAATTTGATAAGGTCATTGGTTTGGATAAATTAAAGGTTATTCACTTGAATGATTCTAAAAATGAAAGAGGCTCACATAAGGATCGTCATGCGAACTTAGGCGTTGGGTCTATAGGTTATGATCATCTTGCAAACATCGTTTATGATGAACGTTTAAGTCATGTTGTTAAGATTTTAGAAACACCTTATATTGATGATATGCCTCCTTATGCTGATGAAATTAAGGGCTTAAAAGAATACAAATAAGTTTACTTAGGTAAACTTTTTCTAACATTAAATTGCGTATTTTAGTGATTATAATAAATGTGTAAGAAATGTTAAGTTTGATGTGTGATATAATACTTTTATTATGGAGTGATATTTTGAAAGATCTACTAGAACGTTTAGGTTTTAAACGAAAAACAAATGTTATTGTCGAAGCAATAACACCAGCTCAAACGAAACAAGCAATTCAAAAAAGAATGTTTCTTTTTGGTGTTGTCATTGTTGTTGCAATGTTAACGATTATTTTACGTTTGTTCTACTTACAAATTCTCCAACAAGATAGTTATTTAGATAAATTAGCACGCTATACTCGCAAATATGAGTCAATTACAACACCACGAGGTGAGATAAAAGATCGAAACGGAGAATTGATTGTCTCCAATCGCATTACAAAGTCAATCATTTACTATCCGCCAAACTTTCAACGTCAAAGTGATAAATGGGAATTAGCACAGAAGTTTATTACTGATTTTAATACTGATGAACTCATAGCAAATCAAAGTGATCTCGTTGACCTTGTCCTTTTTCTAGACAGTGATAAGATTAAAGCGCGTGTGAGTGATGAAGATAATCGAGCATATAAAAATGGAGAAATGAATAATAACCAGTTTGATCGCCTTTTAAAATCATTGGTAAGTGAAGAGGACCGCAATCAATTGTCATCTAATGATATCCGTGCCTATAAAGTGTATCAACAAATGAATAAACCGACTTCAGGTGGTATGAAGATAATTCTAAACGATGTACCAAGTAACGAAGTGGCTTTTTTAGCAGAGCATAATCTTGATTATCCCGGTTTTGAATCCTTTTCAAATTGGGATCGTGAATATTTAGAAAGTTATGGACTTGGGGGAATTATTGGTAGTGTATCTAAGGAATCCCAAGGCTTAAATTCAGAACTGGTTGATTACTATTTAGCGAAAAACTATTCATTAAATGAACGTGTGGGTCTATCAGGACTAGAGCAGTATTATGAAGATACGATTAGTGGAAGTAATACAATATATGATATTAAATATACTAAAGAGGGCTATGCTCAACCTGTAGAATTAGAAACAGGTTCAAAAGGTAATGATCTTGTATTAACATTAGATTTAGACTTACAAAAATACGTTGATAATATGGTAAAAGAAACGATTTTAAGTAAGAAAGATAGTTTATATCATCCATACTATGATTCTACCTACGTGATTGTTAGTGATCCAAAAACAGGTGATATATTAGCATCCGTTGCGGTTAAGACAAATGAAAAGGGTGAATTAATTAGTAATGGTGCCTTAAATCACTTAGAAGCAGCACTTCCTGGATCTTCAATCAAAGGGGCTATGGTCTATATGGGACTTAATGAGAATGCTGTAACACCGACAGAACAAATTTCCGAAGCAGGAGTAAAAATTGCAGGGACGCCCCTTAAGCAAACATTTACAAAGGGTCTGGGTTCAACAAATTCCATTACAGCCTTGGCATACTCTAGTAACGTCTATATGTTTCATGTTGCAATGCGTACAGCGAACGCTAACTATGCCTATGATCAACCATTGTATGGTATTGATGAAGTTGACTTTGGTGTAATGAAAAGTTATTTCTCAAAGTTTGGACTAGGATCAAAAACAGGAATTGACATGCCTTATGAAGAACCTGGATATATTGGAAAACGATTTGTCAGTGGTCTTTTACTCGACTACTCCATTGGGCAGTTTGATTCATACACTCCAATGCAATTAACATCATATATTAATACTATAGCTAATGATGGTGTACGCGTAAAACTTCGTTATATGAAAGAAACCTTATGGCCAAATACTAACATTGTAAACACTACTAATGAAGTAGAAGTGTTAAATGTGTTAGAAAATAAGGAAGCAATCGGTACCGTTCAAGCTGGTTTTAGAGCCTGTGTTACTGAAGGACTTTGTCGTGGTCGTTTAAATAATAACCCATATCAAATTGCAGCAAAAACAGGAACAGCTGAATATAACTTCATTAATGCTGAAGGAGAATATGTCGATAATGCACCACATACTTTGGCCGTCTCGTATGCTCCCTTTGATAAACCGGAAGTAAGTATTACTTGCGTTGCTCCAAAATCAGCGTACAATCAAGCTCTAACTAGTGTCTGTATTGATATTTCAGCAGATATTTACGATTATTATTTCAACAATAAATAAAAATATGCTATAATGAATTAAGTATTAGGAGGAAATTAAATGAGAACGAAAATAACTTTTAGATGTGCTGAATGTAAAGACGAAAATTACATTGGCTCACGTAATAAATCTAAACAACCGGATCGTATGAAAATTCAAAAGTTTTGTCCAAAATGTAACAAAATGACAGAACATAATGAAAAAAGATAGAAAGCCAATTACGGCTTTTTTAATATATGGAAATCAATAAATTAACTGTTGGTCCAGTCGCAACAAATGTATATATTGCGCGTAAAGATAATGAAGTCATCATCGTTGATCCGGGTGCAGAATTTGCACGTATTGATGCCTTAATTAAACCGAGTGACCATATTCTTGGAATACTATTAACACATGGTCATTTTGATCATATTGGCGCTGTAAATGAACTTGTAAACAAATACGACATTCCTATATTTGCACCTGAAAAAGAAGAAAGATTAATTGTTAATCCAAAATTAAGCTTCTATGATGGAATACCCATTGCAAATATAAATTATATTAATGATGGATTCACACTGGGTAACTTTAATATAAAAATGTATGAGACTCCAGGGCATACGTTTGGAAGTGTGACTTATGAAATTGATGATGTATTGTTCACTGGTGATACTTTACTAAACTTAAATGTAGGTCGTCAAGATTTACCAACTGGAAGTGAAGAAGATATGAAAAAGAGTATTGAATTCTTTAAAACGTTTACTACTGACTATAAAATTCGTGCGGGCCATGGTAATGACTCAACCTTGTTTTATCAATTCGAACGTAATCCTTATTTTAAATAGAATGATAATTTATAATATGAAAACGGACATCATAGTGTGGCCGTTTTTTTTAGAATAGAAATACTTAAACATCCTTAACTCGTAATTTAAGTAGTGCTCAATATTAAAGAGCTAACGTTAAAAAGGATTTTTATATTTTAGTAGATATACTTAATTAGGTGATCGTTATGGATAGTTTTGAATCATTAATTACATATGCTTTAAGTAAGGAAGTTACCGATATTCATTTTGAACGAAAAAGATACAACAATAGTATAAATATTCAGTTACGAACAATAAACGGTTTAGTAGTTTATGAACATATATCAGATGCACTAATGCTAATGCAACATTTAAAGTACTTGGCAAATTTAGATGTAATTGAAAATGAGAAACCACAGAGTGGGGCATTTACGTATATGTTTGATGATAAGGATTACTATTTTAGACTTGCGAGTATTTTTACCTTACATCAAGAAGTATGTGTACTTAGAATACTCAATAAGTTACACATAAGCAAGCGAATATTGGATCCTATCAAATATGAGATTGAAAGCTTAAGTAAAATTAAAAGTGGTTTGGTACTCTTTAGTGGTTTAACTGGCTCAGGTAAAACAACGTCAATGTATACCTTGCTACAGTACTTTGAACACTATAAAATTTATAGTGTTGAGGATCCAATTGAAGTACATTTTGATCACGTTGTGCAACTTAATATTAATCGCAAGGTAAACTTTGGATACAATGAGGCCATTGTACAAATATTACGTCATGATCCAGATATTATTTGCATTGGCGAAATTCGTGATCACGAAGCCGCAACGATGGCAATACGGGCCGCATATACGGGACATTTAGTTATTGCGACCATTCATGCTCAAAATACAAAACAAACGATTAATCGGCTTTTAGATCTTGGTATTCATCAAAATGATATTGATGCTAACCTATGTTATATTTTTAGTCAGAAACTTATCGTCGAAAATAAGCTTAGAAAGAGTGTTTATGAAGTCTATCAAAATAAACTTCTTTAAATATTTCAATAAAGAGAAACAAGTCAAGCAACAAATTGTACTCTGTGAAGAAATATGTACTGCATTAAACGCTAAGCTTTCAATCCACCACATTGAACAGTATTTAAATATTCAATTTAATGATTTTAATGAACAATATTTCAAACACTATTTTCCAAAGTATTACCATTTATATTCAAAACTAACGATCATTGAATTACTAATATACATCGACTACACATTAAAATTAAGAAGCAAAATTAAGCAATTAATTTTCAAAAAAATTGCATACCCAATATTATTAATTGTCTTTAGTTACTTGATTCTCATTGTCTTTAAATTTGCGATACTTAATCTGCTTCATGAATATATGAATTATAAAGTGCGTTTATATACTAATGTACTTTTTTACGGTTCAACATGTATGCTTTTGATCATCATTATGACATTTATTCTTTTAATTGTTATTGAACAAAAGAAAGACTTAAAACTCATGCTCATAAAACAACTTCCAAACTATATATTATTTAACATGTATCGCAGCTATTATCAACATATTTTCATACATTTAATGCTGCAAGCATATCAACGCGATACTTCAACCAAAAATATGTTTCAATACATCAAGGCGTATCAAGATAATCCGATTATTGCGAATTTAGCGTATTACTTAGATCATGATTTAGATCTGGGCTTAACCTTTTTACAAGCCATAGATAAAATGAGTTTAAATGAAGATTTTAAGAAAATGTTAAGCGTTGCAATTCACCAACAAAACTTTGAAGAGATTATGGCTGCCTATCAAAGTGTATCATATGATCGATTAGAAAGAGATATTATTAGAATGAGTCAGTATTTAATGATTACTACTTATTTATATGTTGGATTACTTTTAATGTTATTCTATTCGATACTTTCCTTACCTTTACAACTCATACATTCGATGTGAATAAGAAAGGAGAATTTATGCGAAAAGGGTTTACGATGTTAGAAATGATTGTTGTCGTCTTAATTGTTGCCTTATTAATGTTATTGACGATTCCAAATATTCAAAAAGTGATGGGCATTGTTCAAAAACGAGGTTGTGAATCGCAACTTAAAATCGTAGATGCAGCAATACTCCAATATATGTTAGAGTATGAACAAATACCCGACAGTACACAAACACTCATTAGTAGTGGGTTACTTAGTGATAATCAAGCGAAATGTCAAAATAATAAAGTAATTGCGATTGTCGATGGTCAAGCTGTTGAACAATAAAGGATTTAGTTTAGTGGAATCCTTGCTTGTACTCTTTATTATGGGATTAGTGACGCGCTTAAGTTTGAATCCAATACGATTGATTCAATCAGAGAGTCAAAAAAACGCCTTCACTTATGAATACAATCAATTAAGAATAAGTGCCTTAGTTCATCACGAAGCGGCTTGTCTTGATCTTACGTATGTCATAAGTGATAAACCAATTTGTATCAATAAAAAGGGGAATGTCAATCAGGCTCAAACGATACGTTTAGCAAATGAAGAACATGTCATTATCATATATTTAGGGAGTGGTTACTATCAGTTTAAATAAAGGATTTATCTTAATTGAAGTTTTAATAGCGATGCTTGTACTCAGTTTTATTGTTAATAATGTTGTTGCGATAACAAAAATATCAAATTTGAAACATGTACTAAAGGAAACATATGAAAAGGGGGTTTAGTCTCGCATCAACACTAGTGGGGCTTATCTTATCAATGTTAATCTTAAGTATTTTACTTGATAGTATAAATATTATGAAACGTGTTGACTACAGACATTATAATCAAGAAATCATAAGTAGTTTACAACTCATGCAAATACTTAGTCAAAGTGAAAACATTATTGTTGACACATTAAGTATACAATTTGATCATCTCAATCAACAAAAACAAATAAAAAAAGTAAATGATAAACTTATAATAAGTCCTGGAACACTCATATATTTCACAAACATAGAAAACTTTGCATTTAACGTTGTAGATGAGCGTATTAAACTTACTATCTTCCGTGATATTCCATACACGTATGATCTTGGTTATGTTCATGCGTAAAGGTTACATTTTAATCGTGGCACTCATTGTCCTTACAATAAGTAGTATTATTTTAACACGACTGCTTTCCACAACGTCATCACTTTATCATTTAGTTCAACACGCTCACATTCTTAAGTATCGATATGAAGCAGAACAGTGGGTAATCAGTGAAGCACTTTTTAATGCATCATTTGAAAGCGATGATGATATTGAAGAAACTTATGGAGAATATACGTATCGGATCTCAATTAAGGATGAAGATGTGCAAATTGAAGTATCTGGTTTAGAATCATATGAAATTCAATTAAAATATAGTCCAGAATGCATCTGTTTCGTAGAGATTTTGTACCATTAAATGTGCTATAATAAAATAGGTGATATTTTATGCGAATAAAAAGACTAAGAGATTATTTAATGAACAATAATGTTGACGCTATTTTAATATCAAATATAAGTAATGTTATTTATTTTTCAACATTTGATTCTACAAATGTACATTTGTTCGTTACAGACAAGGCCCAATATTTAATTACTGATTTTCGATATCAAACTGCTGCACAAACATTAGCACATGAATTTGAAATTGTGATTAGTGGTGAGAATGATAGTTTAAGTTCAATCATCAATAAAATTGCGAGTAAGGCTAAACTACGAACAATTGCTCTTGAAGGTGATTATTTAAGTCGTAATCAATGGCTACATTATGAAAGATCGCTTCACAGTCGTTTGGTTGATATTAATATTGATCCGTTACGTGCTATTAAAGATGTTAAAGAAGTTGAAGTGATTAAAGAAGCCATTCGAATTGCAGAAGAAGCACTTGCAGAGACCTTATCATATATTCAAGTTGGGCAATCAGAACGTGATGTTGCTGCATACTTAGAATATCAAATGTTAAAACGAGGGGCATCAGAAAAATCTTTTGCAACGATTATTGCAAGTGGTAGCAGAGGTTCCTTGCCGCATGGTGTTGCCAGTGATAAGTTAATTCAAGATAATGAGCTGATCACCATTGATTTTGGATGTCGCTATCAAAATTATTGCAGTGATATTACAAGAACAGTTGCAATTGGTACCATTGACCCAAAATTATTGAAAATTTATAACACAGTTCTAGAAGCAAATTTAATAGGAATTGAAGCATTAAAACATAACACTAGTGGATATGAAGTTGATCGAATTGTTCGAGACTTCATATATAAAGAAGGTTATGAAGGTCATTTTGAACATGGACTTGGACATGGTATCGGTATTGATATTCATGAGGCACCACGATTAAGAAATGATATGGATCATCATTTAGAACCAGGTAATATTGTAACTGTAGAGCCAGGTATCTATGTAGATGGACTCGGTGGTATCCGTATTGAAGATGATGTACTCATCACTGATGACGGAATTGAAGTATTAACAAATTTTAATAAACAATTAATTTATGTAGGAGGAAAAGTATGATATTAATTAATGATTTAAGAGCAGGAATGACATTTGAATTGGATAACGATTTATTCTTAGTTATGGATAAAACAAATAACAAAACAGCAAGAAGTCAAATGAGTATTAAAACTAAGGTTAGAAACATGCGTACAGGATCAATTACTGAACAAAGTTGGACAAGTGGTGATAAGGTAAAAAAAGCACATATCGATAAGAAAGAAATGCAGTACTTATATGATGATGGCGTAAATCTCGTCTTTATGGACATTGAAACTTATGAACAAATCGAAATTCCAAAAGAACGCTTAGAATGGGAAATGAAATTTTTAAAAGAAAGTGATACAACTGAAATTGTTATGTATCAAACAGAAGTAATGGGAATTAATTTACCAGATAAGATTGCATTAAAAATTGTTGAGACAGAACCTGCTGTAAAAGGTGATACCGCTACTTCAGCAAGTAAGGCAGCAATCTTAGAAACTGGTTTAGAAATCCGTGTTCCACTCTTCATCTCAGTCAATGAGATCGTCTTAGTTACAACAGAAGATGGAAAGTATAGTTCAAGAGCATAAAAAGGAGGTATAGCATGAGCCAATTTTCTCGTGTCAATAAAAATAAAGATTTATATCAGTCAATTATAGAAGATGATAAAACAGAAGTCGTTGAAAATTCTTTACGTGATTTTGAAAGTCGTACATCTAGAACTACTGAGGAGAAAACTGTATATAATGCTAATCGCCTGAAACACAAGGATGAGTATATTAACTTAGCAACTGGTGAAATGGTACAAGAAGAACAGTTAACTCCATTTGAAAAATATGATCTTGAGGTAAGTTCTATCGATCATTCATATCAAAATGAAGCGAATAATATAATAACGAATAAAGATTTACTTTCTGATTTTATAGAAGAGGTTAAACATTACAATATTAATCGTGGCTTGCGGAGTGATCAAGATACACAAACAAATATTTTGAATAACTTAAATCATCAAAATTTAAGTGAGCCTAGTGTTGTTGTTGAACTAACAAATGAAATTCAACAAATTATTGGTGACTTAGAAGAAGAAACTAAGAAAATTACACTACCACAAAGTGAAGAAGTTGTAATTGATTCATTTAAACCACTTGATGCACAACAAAATCGTGTATTATCTGAGATGCTTGATGAAATTGAAACCAGTGCAATTAACGTTGTGAATGTTGAGGATTATGAAAATAAATCTGAAAACGTACTTAAAGATGAAGTTCGTGAATTCACACGTGAAGAACTGCTTACTCAAACGAATTCTTTTGAAGCAAATGAATTGTTTGAACTTACACAATCTCTAAATCTAAAATTAGAAGAACAAAAAAATGAACTTGAAAAAGTTAAGAAACATTCAACATTTATTGATCGATTAGTAACAGGAATCTTTATTTTATTAATCTTTAGTCTCGTTGTTTTAATTGGATATGCTTTCTGGTTTATTATGAAAGAGAGAGGGTATTAATGTTTAATGTAGCAATTGATGGCCCAAGTGCCGCAGGTAAAAGTACAATTGCAAATCTCATCGCAGAAAAATATAATCTTGTTAAACTTGATACTGGAGCTATGTATCGAGCACTAGGTTTACTCGCTATTCAAAGCAATACAGATGTAGAGGATGAAGAGGCTATTGTAGCCCTTTTTTCTGATTTGAATTTGGACATGAAGGCTGATGGCACGATCATTTTGAATGGTCAAGATATTAGTAATGAGATACGTAATGATAAAGTTTCAATGGCAGCAAGTACAGCTTCAAAACACGAAAGTGTTAGAGCAAAACTTGTTAAGCTTCAACAAGATATCGCAAAACAAGGTGGATATTTACTTGAAGGACGAGATATTGGAACGGTAGTATTACCTGACGCAAAGATTAAAATTTATTTAGATGCTAATTCAGAAACACGTGCACAACGTCGTTATGATGAATACATTAGTAAAAATTTAGATGTGAATTTTGATGATATAAAGAAAGATATAGAAAAGCGCGACTATCAAGATATGAATCGTGAACATTCCCCATTAAAACAGGCGGATGATGCAGTTTTAATTGATGTTAGTTCATTAACGATTGATGAAGTTGTAGCAGCAATATCTAAAATAATAGAACAAAAAAACGAGGTTTAATTTTGATAAATGGAACTGTAGCAATTGTTGGACGCCCTAACGTTGGTAAATCAACAATCTTTAATCGTTTCTATGGTGAACGTGTCTCTATCGTAGAAGATACACCAGGAGTTACTCGCGATCGTATTTACGGGAAGATTGAATGGTTAACACGAAAATTTAATTTAATTGATACCGGTGGTATTCAATTGGATGATGCACGCTTCCAACAAGAAATAAATATGCAAGTTGATATAGCAATTGAAGAAGCAGACACAATTATTTTTATTGTTGATGGCTTAGTCGGCCTACAAGAAGATGATTATTTCATTGCACGAAAATTACAAGAAAGTGGGAAGCATATCATTCTTGCGGTAAACAAGATTGATGATTTAGAACACTTAAACAATATATACGAATTTTATAATCTAGGCTTAGGTGATCCGATTGCACTCTCTGGTGAACACGGAGTTGGAGTTGGTGATGTGCTCGATGAGGTTGTAAAATCACTTGAAAATATTGAAGAAGAAGTACTGGATGACGCAATTCGCTTTGCAATTATTGGTCGTCCAAATGTTGGAAAATCAACACTTGTAAATAAATTATTACGTGAAGAACGGGTAATCGTAAGTAATGTAGAAGGAACAACACGTGATGCGATTGATACACGCTTTACAGATCAAGAAACAGATGAAGAATTTGTAGTTGTTGATACAGCGGGTATTCGTAAACGGGGTAAAGTATATGAAAGTATTGAAAAATATTCAGTATTGAGAGCAATGAGTGCGATTGACAAAGCAGATGTAATCGTCTTTGTAATTGATGGTGAAAAAGGTATTGTTGAACAAGATAAAACGGTCGCTGGATATGCTGTAAATGCAGGTAAACCCATCATTATTGCATATAACAAATGGGACACTGTTGATAAGAGTGAAACAGATATTATTGAAAAAACTGAAGAGATTCGAAATCAATTTGTGTATTTAAAATATGCACCAGTTATCTTTATATCTTCACTAACAGGACAAAGAGTCAATCGTATTATTCCATTAGTGAAAGAGTTGTATGAAAACAGTACGCGTCGTATTTCGACATCAGTTCTAAATGAAGTTATATTAGATGCACAAGTAATGAGTCCACCACCAATACATAATGGTCGACGCTTACGAATTTATTATGCGACACAAGTTTCAACCGTTCCACCTACAATCGTTTTGTTTGTGAATGATGAGAACTTAGTTCATTTTTCATATAAACGCTATCTAGAAAATCGTCTTCGTGAAGCCTTTATTTTTGATGGTACACCGATTCGAATTATTACACGCAAAAGGAGTGATTAGATGCTTGTTGGAGTTATAGGAAATGGGAGTTGGGGTGTTGCTCTGGCTCAAGTTTTGTGTGACAACAATATAGAAACATTAGTTTGGGGTCGTAATGAACACGATGTAAATCTTATGAATACAGAACATACATTAAAGTACTTTGATGATGTTGTATTAAGTGAAAAGTTAGTTGCAACAACTGATTTCACAATGCTAAAAGATGCGGATTTACTCTTAATCGCAACACCTACAAAGGCCTTGGCACAAATTATTGAAATGATCAATGAGAATGTGAAAAAGGAAGTTGTTATTATTAATGTTGCGAAAGGTTTATTTCCAGAAACTGGGGAGCGACTATCAGTAGCAATCAAGCGACTAATGAAGCCAGAACTTTTAAAAGCTTTAGTGGCGCTTGTAGGACCTACTCATGCTGAAGAGGTTATCGTCCGTCAAGAAACGGCCGTTGTCGCTGTATCAGAGCATGAAGAAGCACGAAATATTGTTCAATCATTATTTTCAAATGAATATTTTAGAGTGTATACGAGTGATGATTTAATCGGTGCTGAAATTGGAGCTGCCGTTAAAAATGTTATCGCAATCGCTGGTGGAATTATTGGCGGTGTTGGACTTGGAGATAATGCACAAGCAGCATTAATTACACGTGGTTTAACTGAAATATCACGCCTAGGACAAGAACTAGGTGGTCGTTTAGAAACATTTTTAGGACTTACAGGTGTCGGTGATTTAATCGTTACCGCAACAAGTATTCATTCAAGAAATTACAAGGCAGGATTTGAAGTTGGTAAATATGGAAGTGACTATTATTGGGAAAATAATAAAACAACCGTAGAAGGCGCATTAGCTGTTGTAGAAGTCTTGCGTCTAGCCAATGAATTAAACATCGAAATGCCCATTAGTCAAGCCGTTTATGATGTTCTTTATGAGGGCAAAGATGTCAAAGTAACAATCTCTAATTTAATGAAACGTGATTTGAAAGCTGAACACCTTCAATAAAAGAATAAAGGTTGTCTTATCACATTTAAAGTGATATTATTAAGAAGTAGAAAAGAGGTTATATTATGAACGAAGTATTAAATAAGAAAGTTTTATCTGAAAACGTAGCAGAACAATTTGAGTTAACAAAAAAAGCTGGTACTGAAATCGTGAACTATATTTTAGAATCAATTACTGAAAATTTAGCGAATGGTGGTACAGTTGAGTTAAGTGGTTTCGGTAAGTTTGAAGTTAGACACCGTCCAGAAAGACCAGGAATTAATCCTGCTACAAAAGAAAGAATTGTTATCAAAGCATCTAATTCTGCTGCATTCAAACCAGCAAAAGCCTTAAAAGACGCTGTCAACAAGTAGTAATTGAACATTAAAAGTTAATGATTAAATCGTTAACTTTTTTTATACAGGATAATTCGTTAAATGGGACGTTTAAGTTTTATATTTATACGTAATAATGTATAATATACCTATTGATAATTTGTAGAGAAAGGGGATATTAATGTTTCTCACAAGAATAGAAATTCAAGGTTTTAAATCATTTGCCGATAAGGTTGTTATTAACTTTGACCACGAGATAACCGGTATTGTTGGACCAAATGGTTGCGGTAAATCAAACATCACTGACGCTGTTAAATGGGTGTTGGGTGAACAATCTGCACGATCACTACGTGGAACAAATATGACTGATGTCATTTTTTCAGGTAGTGTAAATCGAAATAAACTCAACTTTGCCGAGGTTACACTCGTTTTTAATAATACGCATAAGTACTTAAACAGTGAGTTCAATGAGATTGAAATTACGCGTCGTATTCATCGAGAAAATGGTGAAGGGGAATACTTAATCAATAAGGTTCCAGTCCGACTCCGTGATGTTCAAGATTTAATTTTGGATACAGGTATTGGTCGTGATTCACTCAGTATGATTTCACAAGGAAATATTAGTCAATTTGCTGATGCACGTCCTGTAGATCGTCGTGCACTTTTTGAAGAAGCTGCAGGAGTAGCAAAGTATAAAAAACGTAAAACAGAATCCATTAACAAATTAGCACGTACTCAAGATAACTTAGAACGCATTGAAGATATTTTAGGAGAACTTGAAAATCGTGTTCGACCTTTAAAATCAGCTAAAAAGAAAGCACTGAAATATCGTGAACTTCGTGATGCACTAAAACTTATAGAAGTCTCAGTACTCGTTGATGATATTACCTTCTTTAATGAAGAACTTGAAAAGTTAAATCAAGAACTTGAAAAATTCCAAGCAGATTACGCAGTATTTGAAACATCCGTAAATGTTCATGAGGTAGCAATTACTGAAAGTCGCAGTGAACTTCGTGGTATTGACAATGAAATCAGTCAACTTCAAAATGGTATTCTTAAGATAGTAAATGAGATTCAACTGTTGGAAACGCGTAAGGTTGAAATGGATGAAAAACGTAAATATTTAATTGACAATGGTACTAATGAGATTAAGGCTCAACAACTTCAAAACTTATTAAAAGAAAGTGAAGTAGAATATTTAGATCGTAAACAACGCCATCAACAACTTACTGTTGAATTTGAACAACTTAATACAAACTTAAATACCATTTTGGATGAACAGTTTAGTCATAATCAAAACTTGAATGAAGTCGAAGTTCGTTTACGTAAACTAAATGATCGTAAAGCTCAACTCAATACCTTACTTTCAAATCCATTTAGCCGCCAACATGGTGTTGATGCCATCTTAAAAGCAAAACAAAGTCTAACTGGAATTCATGATGTCGTTGCGAATTTGATGAGTGTTGAGGATGGTTATGAACAAGCCATCACTGTAGCATTAGGTGCTTCAATGTATTTTATTGTCTGTCAGGATGAAAAGGCAGCTCGTACTGGAGTCAAATTTTTAAACGATAACCGTGGTGGACGTGCAACATTTTTACCTTTAACAGTCTTAAAAGAGCGAACAATTCGTCATGATGATCAAGTAATTATTGCTAATACAGATGGTTTTTTAGGTCTTGGTTCTGACTTTGTCACAATGGATGATCAATTTAGTTCGGTAAATCAATCCTTATTAGGAAATACCTTAATTGCGAAAACTTTAGTTGAAGCTCAAGAATTAGCAAAACGTCTTCAGTATCGCTATAAAGTCATTACCTTAAATGGTGAGATTATTAATACAGGAGGATCATTAACGGGTGGTAAAGAGCGAGGGAATACATCACCATTAACAATGACAAAAGAACTTGATAAAATTGAATCTGATTTACTTTCTAACAATGAGTTACTTCAAAAATATCAAAATGTTGCAAATACTCATCGCATTAAACGTCAAAATATAGAAAACGAAATTATGAACTATCGGATTAATATTGCTCAAATTGAACCTGTTCTTGATGCTAAACGTGCGCGTTATGAAAGTATTCGTGATGAAATTAGTTTATTGGATGAAAACCTCCTTCAATTTACGAGTGAAGTTGTCGAAGACAATCAAGTAAATGATCTTATTTCTTTATTGAATGATTATTATGCTCAACGTGATGAAATGAACGTTAAAATCAAATCTAGAAATAATGACAAACATCAGTTAAGCAATGAAATTGATCGTCGCGAAGTTCAAATACGTCAAATTAAAAATCAATATAAAGATACCTTAGAAAATTTAAACAAGGTGAAGGTTGATCGTGTTCGCTTAGAAACGAAGATTGAAAATGATTTACAACGTTTAGCAAGTGAATATCAATTAACATATGACGGTGCACTTGCACAACATGCTCATAACGAACAACAATATGATCGAAGTGAAGTTGAACGATTACGACAAGATTTAAATCGTTTAGGTAACGTGAATATGAATGCTCCTGAAGAATTTGATGAAGTAAACGAACGTTATGAATTTGTTAATCACCAATACTTAGATCTCGTAGAATCTCGAGATAATCTCTTAGCCATTATAAAAGAAATGGATGAAGTAATGGTCGTAGAGTTCAAAAATATGTTTGACATTATCAACGGTGAACTTCCAGGCGTCTTTGCTAAGTTATTTGGCGGTGGGACCGCAACTTTAGTATTAGAAGACCCTGATAATTTACTAGAAACCGGAATTGATATTAAAGCACAACCTCCAGGAAAAATGGTCCAAAACATTCGTCTATTCTCTGGTGGTGAAAAGGGCCTTATCGCGATTTCTGTGCTCTTTGCGATTTTAAAATCACGACCTGTACCACTTTGTATTTTTGATGAAGTTGATGCAGCCCTTGATTCAAGTAACGTTGAACTCTTTATTAATTACTTGCGTGAATTTAGTGAAGGTACACAATTTTTACTTGTAACCCACCGTGAAGGAACGATGGCTAAGGTTGATGTCTTATACGGTGTCACAATGCCGATTCAAGGTGTTTCAAAATTACTTAAAGTTCAATTAAAAGATGCAACACAATATGTAGAAGAGGAGAATTACAATGAGCTTTCTTAAAAAACTAAAGGCAAAAGTAACAGGTAAAGATTACCAAGAACAGTACTTAAGTGGCTTTAAGAAAACTAGTGATTCACTGCGTTTAAGTGCTAAAAACTTAGAAAAAAACTTTAAAAAAGTAGACGAGGTTTTCTTAGAACAACTTATGATTATGTTACTGGAAAGTGATATTGGATTTGAAACTGCTGAGAAAATTGTTAACGAACTACGTCAATATGATAAAGATTACATTATTCCAAACTTCAAACGAGTCATGGAATTTGTGATTGAAAGTATGGCGAATATATATGGTGAAGATGATAATCACTTTGAATTTCTAAATGAAGAAGGGGTTAAAGTCATCATGCTCGTGGGTGTAAATGGTAGTGGTAAAACGACGAGTGCAGCTAAGTTGATGCAAAAATATCAGTCAGAAGGACATAAGGTTGCAGCGGTTGCAGCCGATACATTCCGTGCCGGAGCCATTGAACAGCTTGCTAAGTGGGGAGAACGTTTAAATATTCCAGTAATTAAAGGAATTGAAAATGGTGATCCAAGTGCAGCAATCGTCGATGGAGCCCGTTTTGCAAAAGAAAATAATATCGATGTGCTTATTATTGATACCGCAGGACGCCTGCAAAATAAAAAGAATCTGATGAATGAGCTTGAAAAAATGAAACGAGTGCTTGCTCGTGAGATTGAAACATCACCCCATGCTGTGTGGCTTGTTATAGATTCAACGACGGGTCAAAATGGAATTTCGCAAGCATCTGTCTTCTTAGAAGCAATTGATGTTACTGGAATTATTCTATCTAAAATGGATGGTACCGCCAAAGGTGGAATTATTATTGCGATTAAACATATTTTAAATTTACCCGTTGTTTATGTAGGAGTTGGTGAAAAGGCTGATGATTTAATTGACTTTGACATTGACTCATATTTAAACAGTATTGCCAAAGGACTTGAAAATGTTACAGAATAACACATATTTCAACAATTTATTGGCTTGGTATGGTACACTATTAACCGATAAACAAGCAGAAATTATGCAAAGTTATTATGAAGATGATTTATCAATTTCAGAAATTGCGGATAATAATGGCGTCAGTCGGGCAGCGGTTCACGATACCTTAAAAAGAGCCCAAGACATTTTAGAACATTATGAGAATACATTGAAGATGGTGTCAAAATTTGAACAACGTCAAAAGTACTATTCAAAACTAATGGACTTAGACATTATTGAAGTCTCTGATATTGTAAAAAGATTAGAAGAAATAGAATAAAAAAGGAGAGAGTTATATGAGCTTAATTTTAGCAGTAAACGCAGGAAGTTCTTCATTAAAATATCAATTATATGAAGCAAACGATTTTACAGTTTTAGCAAGTGGCCAAATTGAAAGAATTGGTAAAGAGGATGCAATCGCATCGATTAAAGTTGATGGTAACAAAGAAAAGAAAGTGATCCCAATTTTAGATCACACTCGTGCCGTTGAAGTTGCCCTAAGTGACATACTAGAATTCAGTAGCGTTAAAAACTTAGATGATATTAAAGGTGTAGGACACCGTGTTGTTCATGGTGGTGAAGCCTTTGATAATTCTGTTATTGTTGACGATGCAGCAATTGCGAAAGTTGAAGAACTATCATCACTTGCTCCACTACACAACCCAGCAAACTTAATTGGATACCATGCCTTTAAGGACGCTTTAAAAGAAGCAAATCATACCTTTGTCTTTGATACTGCCTTCCACCAAACAATGGAACCAAAAGCATTCTTATATGCATTACCTTATAAGTACTATGAAGATTATCAAGTGCGTAAATACGGTATGCACGGAACATCACACAAGTACATTGCTAAACGTACTGCTGAATTATTAGACAAGCCAATTGAAGATGTAAATACAATTGTATGCCACCTTGGAAATGGTGCCTCACTTGCTGCGATTAAAGGCGGTAAAGTAATTGATACATCAATGGGATTCACACCACTTGCGGGGGTTATGATGGGAACTCGTACTGGTGACGTAGATCCTGCTGTATTCCCATACTTACTTGAAAAAACTGGCTTAAGTGTTGATGAACAAATGCACGTATATAACTATGAATCAGGTATGTTAGGTATTTCTGGTATTTCTAATGATGCTCGTGAAATCGAAGAGGCTACAGCAGAAGGAAATGAACGTGCAATCTTAACATCAGAAATGTATGCATACAAAATTGCAAACTATATCGGAACTTACTTCGTACATTTAGGACACGTTGATGCGATTGTCTTCACTGCAGGAATTGGTGAAAATGATACAGGTGTCCGTGCTCGTGTTATCGATTCTGTAAGTGAAGCATTACACATTAACTTTAACCATGAATTAAACAGTAAGGTTCGTGGTGTTGAAGTTGAACTTTCAGAAGAAGGATCAACAACAAAAGTATTTATCATCCCAACTGATGAAGAATTAATGATTGCTGAAGATACTAAAAAATTATTAGGTTTATAAAATGATTCGAGAAATTGTTGAAACGATTGAAGCTTATGAGACGATCATCGTATTTCGCCATTTAGAAGGTGATGGCGATGCACTAGGTTCTCAATGGGCAATGTTTCACTACTTAAGTAATAAGTATCCAAACAAGCAAGTATATGCGGTTGGAGATGATCCAGTGGGCTATGAATCGATCTATCCGATGCCACACACTATTGATGATACACTGTTTAAAGGGGCACTGGGTATTGTATTGGATACCGCAAACCATGAACGCATCTCAGATCATCGCTATAGGTTGTGTGATACATTGATTAAAATCGATCACCATTTACCGGTAGATAATTATGCTCAAATTAATGTTGTTGATGAACACTGTTCAAGTTGTAGTGAGATTTTAGCAAACATTCTTAAGACAATTGAAGAAAATAGTGTCCTTCCTTATGATGTTGCACGCTATTTATACAGTGGTATCATTAGTGATACGCAAGGATTCTCGATATCATCTGTTACAAAATCAACCTTCGATACCGCAAGTTATCTAATGGAATCAAAGATTAAACCATTTGAAATTAGTCAGAAACTACGCCAAATCGACCTTAAGACCTTTCAATTTCAAGCTTATGTCAGTAATAAAATTACCTATGTTACCGATAATTTTGCCTACTTACAAATTGATCAAAGTGATTTAGTAACATACAAACTTGATGTTCAAAATGTTAAATACTTAGTGAACATCATGCGTAGTATTGGAAATATAAAAGTATGGGCACTATTTATTGAAACAAGTGCTCAAACATACAGTGCTAGTATTCGATCACATGGTCATAATATAAACAAGGTTGCACAGCGTTTTAATGGTGGTGGCCATCTCCAAGCTTCAGGTGTTAAAAACTTGAAAGAAGAGTCTAAAACGCAACTTATCCAAGAACTTAAAGATGTGAGTGAGGAAGTACTATGAAGCCAACCGTAGCGTTCATATGTGTTCATAATTCATGTCGTAGTCAAATGGCTGAAGCGATTGCGAAAGGAATTGCAGATGATACATTTATAGCATACTCAGCAGGTACTGAAGTAAAACCTGAAATCAATCAAGATGCAGTTCGACTCATTAAGCAAAAATATAACATTGATATGAATGAAACACAGCATTCAAAGCTCATTTCAGACATCCCAGATGTTGATATTGTGATAACGATGGGATGCAATGTTGAATGTCCAACACTCCCTTCAAAATATCGTGAAGACTGGGGTTTGGATGATCCTTCAGGATTATCGGATGCTGAATTTGAATTGTGCATAAAAAATATTGAGTTGAAGATGCAATCTCTTATTGAAAGAGTCAAATCAAAAGAACTATATTAAGAATTAATAACTAGGAATGAATGCCATCAATGCTTCTTCCTAGTTTTATTTATATCACCTTATCACTGGCTTAATAAAGTCATTTAAAAGTGGTATAATGATTGTGAAAGAGGGGTAATATGTACGCACAATTAGATATTAAAAGTTCATACTCATTTTTAGATGGTGTGATGAGTGTTGATGAAATTCTTCAACAAGCTCATACTTTTAATTATGCAGCGCTTGCGATAAATGATGTACATAATATGCATCATGTTATGGAACTTTTAGAAAAATCAAAGAAACTTAACATAAAACCAATCATTAGTATGCGTACAACAATCTCTCATCCTGATCCAATCGTCTATTTAATATATGCGAAAAATAATAAGGGTTATCAAAATATGATGGCCTATAGTTCTAAGTTGAATATTGAATCCTTTGAAAATACCTTTGAACAACTTGTTGAACATACAAAGGATTGTGTCGTAATTGTATATGGTGAAGGTGGAATTATTGAGACAGCGAATATTGATACTTCTGCATATTTAAAACTATACAAACAATCCATTAATGATTTTTATATTGGAATTTCAAACAATAGTTCGAATAAATGGTATGTTGATAATCAAAACCTTAAATTACTCTGTGCACAATTTGACATTAAAACAGTAGCCTTACCAAAGGTTGAATTTAAAACAGTTGAGGATCGTGAAGTAAAAAAATTATTTGTCGCCTTATCAAATAATCGCCTCTTTAATGATCATGCAAACTATATTAATGATAAAAACTACTTCTTTGATTATCCAACCTTAGAAAAGTACTATGATCAAACTGATTTAGCTGCAACTATTGAGATTGCTGAAAAATGTAATGTTAATTTTGAGACAATGGAAGAGGCGACACTCCCGATTTTTGAAAGTAATCATAATGTGAGTAGTGATGAATATCTTGTATCACTCTGTGCTACAGGATTAAAACGTCGTTTAAATAATCAAGTCAGTAGTGTATACAGCGATCGGCTTAAATTTGAGTTATCTGTCATTACAAATATGAAGTATAGTGATTATTTTTTGATTGTTTATGATGTTATCTTATTTGCTCGTAAAAATAACATTTATGTTGGACCCGGACGTGGAAGTAGTGCGGGCTCACTCGTTGCCTATGTTTTAGGCATTACACACATCGATCCTGTCGCAAATAATTTACTATTTGAACGTTTTTTAAATCCAGAACGTATTTCATTACCGGATATTGATATTGATTTTCCAGATGATCGTCGTGCCGATATTATTGAGTATGTAACAGAGAAATATGGTGCTGATCATGTTGCGCAAATCGTAACCTTTGGGACGTTTGCAGCAAGACAATCACTTCGTGATGTTGGAAAGGCTCTACAAATCCCTTCATATAAAATTGATCGCTTATCAAAAATGATATCAACTTCAAAATTAACGACCTTATCAGAAATGTACGAAAAAAATAGCTTATTCAAAAAGGAAATTAATAATGATCCAAAACTTTTAGAATTGTATAGCTTGGCTCAAAAAATTGAAGGAAAACCAAGACATACATCCATACATGCGGCGGGTATAATTATGTCACGAGAGCCACTTGTCAATCATGTACCACTTTTACACGTTGCACAGTCCGCCGTTTCACAATATTCTATGAATTATTTAGAACAATTGGGCTTGAATAAAATCGACTTTTTAGGCTTACGTAATTTATCGATCATTAGTGAGGTTGTTTCAGCTATTGGAACTATTGAAATTTTAAAAATTCCGCTTGATGATAAAAAAACGTATGAATTACTCCAAGCAGGGGATACGAGTGGACTGTTTCAATTGGAGTCCTATGGAATGACCGAATTAATAAAAGAATTAAAACCTACAATATTTAGTGAACTTGTAGCGGTCATTGCGCTTTATCGACCAGGACCTTCAAACAACATTCCAGCCTTTTTAAAGAATCGACAACATCCAGAGCAGATTGAATATTATCATCCAAAGTTAGAGCCAATTTTAAAAGAGACATATGGTGTCATTGTCTATCAGGAGCAAATTATGCAAGTTGCACAAGTAATGGCTGGCTTCACATTGGCAAAGGCTGATATTTTACGTAAGGCGATGTCATCAAAACAAGCAGACTTACTCCATTCTTTACGTGCTGACTTCATTTTAGGCAGTCAAAAGATTGGGTATACAAAACAGTTGGCTGAAAAGATTTATGATTTAATTGAAAAGTTTGCGAACTATGGTTTCAATAAGGCACACAGTTATGCCTATGGGCTAATCGCCTATCAAATGGCTTATTTAAAGGCAAACTATAATCTAGAGTTTACACTTTCACTTTTAAATGGAGTGATTGGTAGTAGTCATAAGCTTAGTGAATATATAAGTGCTGCTCGAAAACAAAACATAAGGGTGATCGGCCCGAATATTAACTACAGTCAAGATCGCTTCCTTAAAGGAAATAACAGTATCCTCTTTCCTTTAACTGGAATAAAAGGTATTGGTAAGGCAGTTGTAAATAAAATACTTCTAGAAAGACAATCTGGTCTGTTTAAAGACTTCTTTGACTTTATTGCCCGTAGTAATTTAATTGGAATTAGTCGTGCTCAAGTTGAAGCACTGATCAATGCTGGAGCACTTGATCTCTTTGCGCACAATCGTACAAGTATGCTTGAAATGTGTGATAGTGCCTACATGTATGCAAATCTTGTTAAGGTTGAAGTTGAACCCGCATATTTAGACTTTGATATTGTTAGTAAGCCTAAATTTAAATCGGTTAAACATTATCCATTACATGAATTAGAACTTGAAAAAGAAGTGTTGGGCATGTACTTGAGTGAACATCCAATTGTCACATACAAACAAGAACTTAAGTATAAAGGCGATCATATTAATTCTGTTAAGCAAACGAAAAGAACACGACAATTATTAGGTATCGTCAATAAAATTAAAACGCATCGAACAAAGTTTGGAGATCTTATGGCCTTTGTAGAGTTAATTGATGAGCAGGATGAAATTGACCTTGTTTTAATGCCTAATGTTTACAAACTTGTCCAATCCGAATTGCACGAAAATCAATATATTGAAATTAGTGGTAAAATTGATAAAAGAGATTCAATCTTAGTTGAAAAAATTGAAATCCGAAAGTGAGGATCCTATGTATAAAATATTAATAGTAGATGATGA
>JAAZDN010000077.1 GCA_012512805.1 Erysipelothrix sp.
ACCAAGAATCGCTTGATTTTCATCAACGTGTCTTTGAAGGATATCAAATCATTAAAGAGAAATACCAAGAACGGATGATTGTCTTTGATGCTACGATGTCAATTGAAGCCTTATCACAAGCCGTTTATGATGCGATAGTGAAGTGGGTGAACATACATGAACAGTCAGTGGATTAAACAACATCAACCTACTTTATATAGAATATTACAACAAAGTATTGCGAAAAGTCGTTTATCCCATGCTTTTCTACTGATAGGTGATAAAGATTTAATTGATATAGCACAGTTTATGAGTGGAGTAATTTATACGCATTCACTTCAACAAGAAGAAATCGAGGATGTTATTCATCACATTGAACTCAATCAGCTTGTTGACGTTAAAGTGCTTGATGGGTTTCAAACCTCTATAAAAAAAGAAGAAGTTATTCAATTACAACATCAATTAAGCCAAAGTGCTACTGGAGCGACCAATCGCAAAGTTGTGATTATTCATCATTGTGATAATGCCAGTACACAAGCACTTAATTCTTTGTTAAAGATGATTGAAGAACCTGTTGGAGAAAACTACTTTATTTTAACGACTAATAATGTTAATCAGGTATTACCAACAATTGTATCTCGTTGTATTAATATTCAGTGTGAGAATATCAATCAAGATGAGATTATTAATGAAATTGAAGAACAATTGGGTATGAATCGACTAAGTGCCTATTACTTAAGTACGCTAACAAGCCAAATTAATCGTGTTGAATCCCTAGCTAATGAGCTCAATATTGAAACCTATAGTATGGTCGTGTACGACTTCTTTCATGATATGCAAGAAGATGTCGATGTGGCGATCGTTAATTTACAATTATTGGTGAATGATCGTGAGAGTGTAAAAGCTATTTTCCAAATGATGATATACGGTTTGAGTTATAAGGTGTTTAGTATTGAAAATTCAATTGCTGTCCAAGAAGTTTGCTTACAAACAATATCAAAAATAAACAGATCCGTTTATGTACCATTATTAATTGACCAATTTGCCTATCAACTAAAGGAGGTCATATATGTCTAATCATTCGAAACTAGTCTCAATTACTTTTAAGGATAATAAAAAGCCTTATACTTTTAAGACGAATATAGAAACACTAAAAATAAATGACTCGGTAGTTGTTGAAACAACAACGGGCTTGGAACTAGGTAAGTGTGTTAGTGAACCTAAAGATATCAGTGTTGATAATCAATTTAAAGAATACAAGAGTGTAATACGTAAAGCGACACCACAAGATGAAATGATGCATATAAGAAGTCAAAAGCAAGCACTCATTGATCGAAAAATTGTTGAACAAGCAATTTTAGATGAAAAACTACCAATGAATGTCATTGCTTGTGAGTATACACTAGATCAAGGTAAATTAGTGATTACTTATTTATCAGAAAAGCGCGTCGATTTTAGAAATTTGTTAAAAACATTGACGAGTCAATTACCATGTCGAATTGAACTCAGACAAGTTGGACCTCGTGAGAAAGCTAAAATGGTCGGCGGACTAGGCGTTTGTGGACAAAAATTATGTTGCAAAGAAACGAAGCAAGACTTTGATATGGTCACCATTAGTATGGCCAAAAATCAAATGTTAACACTAAATATTAATAAATTATCAGGACAGTGTGGCAAATTAAAATGCTGCCTACGTTTTGAGAATGATTATTATACGGATGAAAAACAAGGACTTCCTCAGCTTCATTCGAAAATTGAATATCAAGGTCATCAATATCGAGTGGCGGAATTTAATGTTATTAGCCATACGATTACCTTAACTAAACCTCAAGAAGTCCGTGTTATTACTTTTGATGACTATCGAGATTATGTAAAGGAGGCTTAAAATGAAACGACAAAAATCCTTTAATAATGATTTAGCAACTCTGTATGTGGTTGCTACACCGGTTGGTAACTTAAAAGAAATGACACCACGAGCGATTGAAGTGCTTAAAGATGTTGATGTCATTGCTTGCGAAGATACTCGCCAAACTAGAAAGCTCTGTGAAGCTTTCGATATAAAAACACAACTCATTGCTCACCATGGACATAATACGATGCAAAGTGTTAATGGCATTATTGAGCTACTGAAAGACAATCAAAATGTGGCGATTGTTAGTGATGCAGGTTATCCACTTATTAGTGATCCAGGACAAGAACTAGTTACTCGAGTAGTTAGTGAAGGCTTTAATGTGGTTCCTATCTCAGGAAGTAGTGCTTTATTAAATGGTTTAGTGGCATCAGGCATTGTTGCTCAACCTTTCTTATTCCATGGCTTTCTTCCGAGTACAAAAAAGCAATGCCGTCGTACGCTAAAGGAATATGAATTCTTTTCATATACGATGGTCTTATATGTAGCGGTCCATCGCTTAAAAGAAACCCTAGAAATGATTTTAGAAATTTGGGGTGATCGACAAGTTTGTTTAGCTCGTGAAATGACCAAACTTCATGAAGAATTTCTAAGAGGAAGCTTAAAAGATGTTATCGAAGAATGCGATGACTTAAAAGGTGAGTTTGTCTTAGTAATTGAAGGAAATGCTCATGAAAAAGAAGCTGATTTAGCTGAAATAGACATTAAGCGAATGATTGAAGAACTCATTGAAAAAGGTTTAAGTGCTTCAAGTGCGGTTAAGGAAGTCGCTGCTAAAACATCATTATCAAAAAATAAAGTCTATGATATCTATTTAAAACAATAGGAGAATGAAATGGAAAACACCAAAGAATTAAAGCAAATAACCAAAGAATTTACTGTCTATGATTTTGAACAAGAAGAATCCTTTTTAGAAGAAAAGGCTGCTGAAGGATGGTTCTTTACTGAGCTTAAGGGAACAAAATATCACTTTGAGTATGATGAATCAAGAGAAGCTAATGAATATCTCATTGATTTTTATACGAAGGCCCTCGATGACGAAAAAATTAAGCCATATAATGATCGTGG
>JAAZDN010000078.1 GCA_012512805.1 Erysipelothrix sp.
TAGGTAAGCAGGTAGAAAAATGAACACCCCAAATAAATTAACTATTTTTAGAATTACACTCGTCCCATTTATTGTTTTGATTGCGATATTTCCGTATGCTGCATTTAACATTAGCATGCCAATCTATTTAATAAATGGTGTCTATTTACCGCTTAAGAATATCTTGATGCTCATCGTCTTTGCACTGGCATCATTTACCGATTTCTAAGATGGTTATCTTGCCCGTAAAAACAATCAAATCACAACCTTTGGTAAGTTCTTA
Source organism: Erysipelothrix sp. (assembly GCA_012512805.1). GTDB lineage: Bacteria > Bacillota_I > Bacilli_A > Erysipelotrichales > Erysipelotrichaceae > JAAZDN01. The sequence continues at coordinate 263 of JAAZDN010000078.1, forward strand.
GATCCAATCGCTGATAAATTACTAGTGAACACCTTATTTATTGTCCTAGCAACTCAATATGCTGTTCCGGTTGTAGCGGTCTTATTAATGATTTGGCGTGATACGGTTGTGGATGGAATCAGAATGGTTGCCTCACAACGTGGAGAAGTCATTTCAGCGGGACTCTTAGGTAAAATAAAAACAGTGGCACAAATGATAACAATTATTTTTGTTCTATTAAACAATATGCCCTTTGCCTTTATGGGACTTCCGGTCACGAACTTTCTCATTTGGTTTTCAACCTTTGTTAGTTTAGTGAGTGGATATGCTTATTTTATGGCAGCGAAGAATATGATTTTCGAATCAATGTAATGCATTAGGTAATGTTATACTCGTACCTAATATTTATAAGTGATATACAATAACAAAGAAAGTACTGTATGAATCGTTAAGGAAAGGTGATTGTGTGGAAAAAGAAGATAAAATATTAAATGATACCTTAAAGCAAATTGAGAAACAATTTGGTAAAGGTTCGGTAATGAAACTTGGAGATCGTGCCAATGTTGACGTTGATGTCATTAGTAGTGGATCATTACTTATTGACCAAGCACTCGGTGTCGGTGGATATCCAAAGGGTCGTATTATTGAAATTTATGGACCTGAATCATCAGGTAAAACGACGCTTGCCTTACATGCGATTGCAGAGTCACAAAAAAAGGGTGGCCGTGCTGCCTTTATTGATGCAGAGCATGCTGTTGACCCTCAATATGCAAAAGCCTTAGGTGTAAATATTGATGAACTTATTCTTTCACAGCCAGACAGCGGTGAACAAGCCTTAGAAATTGCGGATATGTTAGTCCGATCCCAGGCTGTTGATCTTGTTATTATTGACTCAGTAGCAGCGCTTGTTCCACAGGCAGAATTAGACGGTGAAATGTCAGATGCCAGTGTTGGAGCACAAGCTCGTATGATGTCAAAGGCAATGCGTAAGCTTGCTGGAGTTATGAACCGTAGTGAAACAACAATTATCTTTATCAACCAGTTGCGTGAGAAGATTGGTGTCATGTTTGGAAATCCTGAAACAACATCAGGTGGACGAGCACTTAAGTTCTATGCCTCTGTTCGTGTTGATATTCGTCGTAGTGAAGCCTTAAAAGAAGGACAAGAAATCTTTGGTAATAAGACAAACATTCGTATTGTTAAAAATAAGGTTGCTCCACCATTTAGAACGGCTCAAGTTGAAATTCATTATGGAAAAGGAATTTCACGTATTGGTGAAGTCATTGATCTTGGTGTAGAGTACGATATTATTAATAAGGCAGGATCATGGTATTCATATAAAGAAGATCGTATCGGTCAAGGACGTGAAGCAGTCCGTGTCTACTTAGAAGCAAATCCTGAATTGTATCAAGATATTCATGATCAAATTAAAGCAAAATTAAGTAAAACAACTGAAAATAGTGATTTAGAAGAAGTTAGCGAATAAGCTAACTTTTTTATATTTTTTGAAAACCCTTGTTAGTTTAGTTGTTAATTGTTGGTAAATTTAGTAAACTATATAAGAGTTAGTAAACTCACTAGAAAAGAGGTTCATAATGGATACAATTATGGTCATCTATCTAGTATTAGCAGGTATTGTTGGTATGTTTTTGGGATTATTCATTGCAATTCAAGTTGTAAAGAATAAACAAGAAAAAGCCCGGAACAGTGCATTAGATATAATCGAAGATGCTCGTAATCGAGCAGAATTATTATTAAAAGAAGCAAAAATTGAAGGAAGAAAAGATGTTGCTGAACATCGACTACAGGTTGAGAGTACACTAGATACTCGTAAAAAAGATCTGGACAGTCAAGAGCAAATCATAATGGATCGGGAAAAAAACTTAAATACCCGTGATCAATCCCTTTCTGATAAAGAAAAAAATAATGATCGAAAAACTAAGGAAATTGCCGATAAGATCGATAATCTAGATAGATTAGAGTTAGATTTAGTAAAACGAAACGAAGAACTATCATTAGAGTTACAAAGAATTTCAAAATTAAGTACAGAAGAAGCGAAAGCCGAAATCTTAGCAGAAGTTAAAGATGAGATGGCTAGTGAAATTTATGAATTTATGCGTGAACAAGAAGAAGATGCGAAATCATGAGCACAACAGGTTGCTAGAAATATTATCAGTTTAGCAATTCAAGGAAGTGCCCAAGAAGAAGCACAAGATCGTACTGTATCAGTCGTTCAACTTCCAAATGAAGAAATGAAGGGCCGTATTATTGGTCGTGAAGGTCGTAACATCCGTGCCATTGAAAAGGCTACAGGTGTTGATTTAATTATTGATGATACACCAGAAGTCATTACAGTCTCATGCTTTGATCCAATCCGCCGTGAAGTTGCGAAAATGTCAATTGAACATCTTGTCAAAGATGGACGTATTCAACCAAGTCGTATTGAAGAAGTTGTGTACAAAATGCAAAAAGAATTGGATGATAATATTCTAAAAGTTGGAGAAGAAGCCGTCTTCAAACTCGGTGTTGGACGTATGGATCGTGAGCTTATTAAGCTTGTTGGTCGTTTACGCTATCGCTACAGTTATGGACAAAATGCTCTGGACCACAGTTTAGAAGTTGCCCATATTGCAGGCGTTATGGCAGCGGAACTTGGCTTAAGTCAAAGTATGGCAAAAAGAGCGGGACTACTTCATGACATCGGAAAAGCACTAGACTTTGAGATGGAAGGAACGCACGTTGAACTCGGATACAAGGCTGCGAAAAAATATGGAGAACATGAAATTGTATTAAATGCGATTGCGTCTCACCACGGTGATACAGAAGCGACACATTTAATTTCAAATTTAGTTGAAGCTGCAGATACACTAAGTGCTGCACGACCAGGAGCGCGTCATGAGTCCTTTGAAAATTATATTCGTCGATTAGAAGATCTTGAAACAATCGGTGATTCATTTGAAGGGGTTAAGAAATCGTATGCGATTCAAGCAGGACGTGAAATTCGCGTCATTGCGATACCTGATAAATTAAACGATGACGGATGTTATCGTGTTGCAAGAGAAATAAAAGATCGAATTGAAAAAGAATTAACATATCCAGGACAAGTTAAAGTAACAGTGATCCGGGAAACGAGAGCGAGTGCAGTAGCAAAATAATGAATATTTTATTTATCGGTGATGTTGTAGGTAGACCAGGCAGAACAGTCTTACGTGAGCATCTTTCACAATTGATTCATGAGCATAAGATTGACTTCACGATTGTAAATGGTGAAAACGCTGCTCATGGTAAAGGCATCACTGAAAGAATCTTTAATGAATTAATCGGTTATGGTGCAGATGTAATCACAATGGGAAACCATACATATTCAAAAGCATCTATTTACGATATTATTGATCATAAACAATTGATCGTCCCCTTAAATATGGAAATGCCAGTAAATGCTCAAGGATATCGCACATTTGAGGTTATGAATAAAAAAGTGTTGGTGTCAAACATGTGTACCATGGCATTTATGCAAAATGTCATTGCGAGTCCTTATACAATCAGTGATGCGATAATCGCATCGGATGCTGACATTAAAATTGTGGACTTACACGGTGAAGCAACGGCAGAAAAAATTGCCTATATGCATTATTATAAGCATGATCTTACTGCGATTGTTGGGACACATACACATATTCAAACAGCAGATGAAGATATCTTTAATGGATGTGCGTATATTAGTGATGTCGGAATGTGTGGATCATATGAGAGTATTATTGGTCGTGATATTGCTGAGGTGCATGCACAACTGGTAAACAAAGAACATACACATTATACTGTATCAAAAAATCCTGCAGTACTCTGTGGTGTTGTAATAACGATTGATGATGAGACAAATCGAGCTGTAAATATTCAACGAATTCAAATTCGGCCTTCGTCATAAACAAAAATAATTTCCAAATTATGGAAATAGTGAACCTTTCACAAATGTGAGGGGTTCTTTTTTGTTTGTTACAAATATAGCTTCACCGTCTATTTAACAAAAACCTTAATGTATAAGGGCTTACGTGAATAATCCATTCTTTTAATGAATTATTAAACATTAAATATTATCTCTTCTAATAACACTAAAGCAGTGCATACAACATATAAATAACATAGTTCACACATATAAGTGTGAAATTCCGTGATAATCAACGACTATTTAACACTCATGGTGTATAATGAAATTGAATATAAGGTTACAATTCAAAATCTACATATTCGTGTAAATCAAGAAGCACTTCTTAAAAACATTATTGATGAAATGCCATCAAATATGAGCATTGTTAATGGATCACTCCGCTCGAACTACTATGAAGTGTTGGCAGGAGTAAGTACTGAATTAGCACTTCCGAGCGCACTGGCGAATCCAAATGTGAGTGTTGATGGACAAAAGATCAATGTGAAGTTAAGTGAGCCATTCTCACTTGTTAGTCCAAGCTACAATGAAGACTTTAATGTTGTAACACGCTATCAAGTCGTCATGACGTTTAAATTAAAGGTAAATACAGTCGAACCTCCACTTGCAGTAGGAGTAAATAGTCTTCTTCAAAAAAATACGGTAAGAGTATTCTTTACGAATAATCCTTCTGAACTTTACTATGCAAGTGCAACTAATGATAATGTTGCATACAATAAAATTTTAGATGCAGATACTACTGACTTGGATCAAGATCCTACAACATTGAGTCATTTAAATGCTTCAGTGAACGCAACGATTTTAAATGATCAAAGTTACTTTGCAACGATGAGTAAAACAGTAAACATTCCAATCTACAATATTGATGTCCATGAAGATGGACGCACATATGAAATAAAGATTGTAAACACCGGAAGTACAGACTTTACTATCGATCACTTTGTTGATTTATTACCGAAATATGAAACGCTTGTTACAGGTAGTTTAGAAGTCATTGATGCCACAGGAGTTTCAGTCAGTCCAAATGTTAATGTTGACAAGTATACGGATAGTAACGGCGACAAATTCGAACGTCTTTCAGTTTCTAGTCCAATTACGGTATACTCTGCAATTACCAGTAATGTCACACCGTCCACAACCATTATTCGATACAAAACACATGTTGATAAGGATATGGTCTTAGCCAAGATGGCATCTGATCAAAAGCGGAATATTGCAGATCAAACAAACCGCTTTGGATTCTATACACATGCAAATCAACCAGCAATTATGGGAATCACACGCATCAGCGATGAAGGTGAAGGTAATGGTGGTTGGGACAATAATGTCACAACACAACACCGTTATACTGCACAGGTTGCACTTCGATATATTACGAATAATATTGCTCCAACGATTGATGTAAAAACAAATACTATTTCTGTATCTAACAATAAAGAAGTATACTCAACATACAATCCTAATACTGACTTTGTAAATCCAGGTGAAAATATTGCTTACAATATTCTTATTGGTAATTCAAACTTGAGCAATACACAAACGATTGAAGCAGGATCAAAGGTAGTTATGATCCTTCCCCAAGGCATTTCATATTTAGGCTATGATCATAAGGCGGATGGAACAGTTGAGGACTACCCATTCCTTGATGCTGTTGTAAGTGTTAATGATGCAAATGGAAATTCAATTCTCATATGGAATGTAAATACGACAATAAATAAGAATACAAACAAGACATTTAGAATTCGTGTCAGTACAGAAAACTATAAATTTACCACGTATCGCAGTGAAGCACTCTTTGTTCCAAAACAAACGATTGAACAAAAATCTTTGATGATGAACTTTCAGCATCCAATGAATACCGTAATCTTGGATACGTAATCAACAGTAAAGATATTAGTGCAATCTTAGCCGATGTTGCGGGAATTGCGCACTATGTTAGTGATAATGATCTTGTTGATGTTTATGGTGTACTCGGTGTAAGTGCAATGATTAGTGAAAGAGATACAGTGACGAATAATGTCGTCACAAGTTGTGATACAGAGACTGAACTTGTACTTTCACATAAGGACAATGAAATTGACTATACATTGAATGTTACGTCCACAAAACTAGAAACAACACTTGAACAATTAGCGATCATTAATCGTCTTCCAAGTGTCAATGATGCACTCATTACTTCACACGTGAGCGTGGAAGTGAGGCTGCAGCTCGTCTTGTTGATGCTGGTCATATTAGTGTTACGTGGAAAGAAGATGACAGTACAGCTGAAATGACATTAGCACCAAATCGTTATGAAATCTTCTACTTCTTTAAAAGTGCAGATGATCATTTTACTGATGCTGATTATACGAATGGTGCAGTTGCTGGCCGTTGGTTAACACTTGCAGATGTTTTAAATGCGGGACTAAGTCTAAACACTGCAACAGCCTTTAAAGTTGACTTTGCAGACGATGTTTTAGTTGGTGGACTCGGATTTATTAATGTTCACGTTAAAGCCAAACTTGATAACTATCTTGTAACCAATCTAAAAGCCATAAATAACTTTGGATACAATGCTAAGGTTGGTCGTGGACAGTTTGATCTTGTTACTGAAGTACTACCAATTGCTGTTAGTGCAAATGTATATTATGATAGAGCAGTTATTACTAAAAACTTAATTGACGATACAGATACACCACTTCGTGATCAATTTAGCTTTACCCTTACAGGAAAGAATACATTAGATGAAGTAGAATATACACAAAACTTTAGTATTCAAACAACAGAACGTACCGCAAATGGTTGGAGTGGATCATTAACACTTGAAAATCTACCCTTAGATTTAACCTATGTCTTAAGTGAGAATATTGAGCATAACTTTGCACAACCACAGATTACAACACAAAGTGTAGTTGTTGAAGGTAATGCAAAACAGTGGAACTTTACTGTTGATAATACGCGTCAATATAAAGAATTTACAGTAACAAAACAATGGGTTGATCACAATGATATGCCATTAGGTACTACAAATCTTGATCCGGTAGTCGTTGATCTTGTTAATACAAATAGTCCAAATACCGTTTTAGCAAGTGTAACTTTAAACAATGCAAACAGTTGGAATGCAAGTTTTAGACACTTCAATGAATTTACTGAAGCAGGAGTTAAGATTAACTATGGTATTAAAGAACATGCGATTGCGGGCTATGTGAGTACAACAGTCTTTGATGAAGAAAACGATAGCTTCACACTTCTTAACAAACAAGTACCAGGTGGCGTAATTCTAAATAAGACAAACGAAAACAATCAACCGCTTGAAAATGCTGAGTTTGAACTGTACACAGCAGATAATACACTTATTGGAACATACATGACGAGTGATCAAGGTCAAATCGTTGTCGATAATCTTGTAGTTGGAGCTTATTATTTCAAAGAAAAAATAGCACCTCTTGGATACCATTTAAACAGTACAAACGTACAATTTACCATTGATCTCAATCAAACAACCGCAACAGTCGTAAATGTTGTGAATGAAGCAGTATACGATAAAGTTATCATTACAAAAGATTTAGTGGATACAGCGGATCTTGCCCTACGTGATACCTTTAGCTTTACAGTTGAAGGTCACGATAGTGATAACGTGCTTCAGTTTACTCAAACAGTCAGTGTTACTGCGAACACAAAAACTACAACCGGATGGATGGGAAGCTTAGAAATTGATCAACTCCTCGTTGGATCATACTACTTTGTTGAAAGAACAGCACCAGTAGGATATCAGTTAAATACTGATAAACAACATTTTGACATCAAGATTGGTCAAAAAGAAGCTGTTTCACTCACAGTCGTCAATATTGAAATACCAGAAGATTCAAAACCACCTGTAAGAGGCACAGAAAAACCAAATACAGGACAAAGAAATGATACGCAATACTATCTTTACCTCATGGCAATTGGAGCCTTCCTACTGCTTATTCTACGTAAGAAAAAGACAGTAAATGTGATTAAAGAATTAAATAAATAAGTATAAAGCTTCTATTGAAACA